>JBFWRO010000031.1:0-12568 GCA_050248865.1 Thermomicrobiales bacterium
GCCAATATTGGTATCGAAGCACGACTGCTAATCACAGCGCCCAACCCATGCGTTTGAATCCATGATAGGGCAGATGTGCAGACACTTCGGAACCGTCCCCCGACTTCGAGTAGACGCCAACCCGAACTTGCGGGCAAAGTGTACGAGAAGTTGCCGACCAACCGTCTTCGATCAGCGCGGCGTCGTATCTGGCAATCCCAAACCGAGAGATCCCAGACTCAATGTTCGAGTTTCGCGGTCGATCCGCTTGATCAATCCACTCAACACGTTTCCTGGTCCGAGTTCGATGAAAGTGGTCACCCCGTGAGCCACTGCATGCTGGATCGAACCGGTCCAGTTCACAGGTTGCTCCATTTGTTCCCGAAGCTCCACTTGCAGTTCTTCCACCGACGCAAGCCCCATGGCTCTGATATTTCCAATGACGGGTATAGCAGGCGGCTCGAGCGAGGTGCGTTCGACCACCTCGCCGAATGCTGCGTTTGCCGAAGACATCAATGGCGAATGGGAGGCGATGCTCACGCTGAGACGCGCCACGCGCTTCGCGCCCGCATGCTTTGCACGCTCCATAGCACGTTCCAGGGCAGCGACTTCTCCGGAAATAACAATCTGTCCCGGGCAGTTCCGATTGGCGGGTACAACAATCCCGCCCAACGCCGAGGCCTCCCGGCAAATAGATTCAATGGTCTCGTCGTCGAGACCGATCACTGCAGCCATGCCCCCTGGAAACGTGACGCCAGCCTCCTTCATCAATCTGCCTCGCTCTCGAACGAGCTTCAGCGCAGCCTCGAAGGACAGCGATCCCGCAGCAACGAGCGCGGTAAACTCGCCGAGGGAATGACCGGCGGCAAACCGGACATCGAGCGTCGCGCCCTGCGACGTGAGGCGAGCGCGCAGGGCTTCTAGCGCGGCGACACTTACGGCCAGTATTGCCGGCTGGGCATTGAAAGTGTCTTCCAGTTGGTCGGCTGGTCCCTCGGCCATCAACGCGGACATCGGCGCATCGAGAACCTCATCCGCCTGTTCCAGAACACGTGCAGCGACCTCTGACTCCTGAGCCAATGCGACGCCCATGCCCACGAACTGGCTCCCCTGTCCGGGGAACACGAGCGCAACGGGACCGCCGGGCAGGTTTGATTCACTCATCTTTTCACTCTCAGGTAAGCGGCGAAGAAGCCCGTAGTCGCTCCGATCATAGCACCGCCGCGAGGTCGGGCTGTCTCGAAATCTGATCTGCGATCCCCTTATCGAATGCCTGCCAGGTCGAGGGGGCTATCCGGTGAACGGCGATAGAATGTGAGAGCGAACCGTTCATCAGCATCAGATCGTGAACAAAGGGGCACCATGTGGAGACCGATTTTTACGCCAGACTAGGGGTGCGGACGCCCATCAACTGCGCAACGACCTATACCCGGCTCGGTGGTTCGGTGATGCCGCGAAGAGTGGCCCAGGCAATGGCGGATGCGGCTCCCTATTTCGTGAACATCTGGGAGTTGCAGGATGCCATTGGCAAGCGATTAGCCGCTCTGACGAACAACGAAGCCGCATATGTCAGCAATGGCGCGGCGGCCGGTTTGGCACTGGCTACCGCGGCCTGCATGACCGGCGACGACCTCGGGTTGATGGCACGACTACCGCTGCAGACCGACGGGATGAAGAATGAAGTCGTTGTCCATCGCGTGCAACGCAACTGGTACGACATCGCGATCCGCCAGGTCGGTGCGACCATCGTCGAGATTGGTCACTCTCTGGAGACGCAAGCGTGGGAGCTCGATGCCGCGATCAACGAGCGCACCGCCGCAGTGTTCTACTTTGCAGGTAGTCATCTCAATCGCAATACGCTCCCGCTGCCATTTGTCGTAGAGCATGCGCATGCTCGAGGGGTACCTGTAATCGTCGATGCTGCCGCTCAGTTGCCACCGGTCTCGAATCTTTGGAAATTCACGCGCGACGACGGAGCAGACGCCGTGATTTTCAGTGGGGGAAAAGGATTGCGAGGGCCCCAGAACAGCGGACTTGTCCTTGGCTCGGAAAAGATCATTCAAGCCATCACATTGAACGGACCTCCTCACCAGCGCATCGGTCGTTCGCTCAAGATGTCGAAAGAGGCGATGATCGGGTTACTGACCGCAGTCGAGCTTTGGCTCGAAACCGATTTTGATGCGGAAGCGTTGGTTTACAGTGAGACGGTCGATCGGTGGCTCGGTTCATGGCAACACATCGCCGAAAGCGACTTCGCAGTCTACCGCCTCGAATTTAACGAAGCGGGCGAGCAAATCCCACGCGTGATACTGGAAGTCCAGCCTGGAACTGGATGTGATCGTGACACCCTGGTCCGGAAATTGCGCGACGGAAACCCGTCGATCGAAGTGGTATTGCATGACGATCGAAGTATCGCGTTCAGCCCGCATCTCCTCCAGCCGGGTGAAGCGGAAGCAGTCGAAAGGCGTGTGCTGGAACTTCTTTCCAGTTCGGCGTCGCGGGGCGGGCGCGATCTGACGAGCATCTGACCTGCGCAGTGCAGAGATCAAGGCGCAGGAGTATCGAAGGAGCAGTGAATGACAAGTCTTCGTTTCGTGGCTTTGACTGTTGCGTTGGCAGGCACTGTTTTTGCGGCAACGTTTTCGACGGTTACGGCCCAGGAGGCTGCCACGCCGGTAGTGCCGGTGGCCGACGGCACCCCACAGGCGCAGCCTATCCGCGTGATTACGCTTGTTGCCTGGTATCAGACCGATTCTTCCGGCGACTTCATTCAGGTCGGTCCCCTGGCATCGAACGATCAGCTCATCGCGGGTCCGGGCGACTCCACGAACGCGCTGACTGGACGCGCCGATTTCGACGGTCCAGACGATGACGGTGTGCCTGAAATTACGATGGGGGATTCCGTTTTCCAGGGTGTTCCAGCGGTCGCCGGTGACGAAGGTTCCATGTTCCGGTGGACGTATCCGGAAGGCGACGGCACCCTGCGTCCCGCCACCCTCGTCATTCAGGTCGAAGCCGTGGCAGGACCGTACCAGGGATTTTCCGGTAGTGCGACGTTCATTTCGCGTAGCACCGCCCCCGGGAGTGGCGTCATCGTCATCATGCTCAATCCACCGGATGAGGCGTAGGTCGCAATCGCAGAGAACGTAAGTCAATGCGGCGTGACCGCTATGACGCTCATGGGGGCCAGTCACGACTGTGAGCGGCTCTCCGGACCTACGAGTTCTGGGCTCCCCCGCCAGGAAGAGGCGACATAACCGTGTTCGGATCGAGTCTCTTCAGGAGATCGAGGCCGATCCGCGCCCGTCGCAGGCGCTCGCGGGTCAGCGCAATGGCCGTGGCTTCGAGGTGCGTACCCGCCGGATAAATATTTGGGGCGTTCCGCAGCCCGAACTTCAGATAGACCGGCGCCGCTACCCTCACAATCTCAGCAATTTCGTAATGTCGTATGAAGCCACCGATGTCATCCGGGACCTCGATATAGATGTCAAGCGGCATCGTCGTCGCCGCGCGAATAGCCGCGAGCTGGGCAATCGATAAATCGGTGGGCGTGTTGAAGGTCGTGAGTCCGAGGTCCTGGAGAAGTCGGACAGAGGCCGGATTGCTCGCTCCGAGCATCACCGACCCTTTGAGGATGAGTTCGGGAGGCAGTTCCCCAGCCTCTTTCATCATTCCCAGAACATAGAGCAATCCATCATCTGTCACCAGGACGCTTGTAATGCCGTGCTCACACGCTCTTCGGACATCCTCGACAGCGTGAACGAGTTGCTCCGTGCCACGAATCCGGGGGCCGACGATTTTCCCCGCGGGCATATAGGCCATCGCTCCGGTGTCCCAACCTGCCCGGGGACCGACGAAGAGACTGATTTCGATACCGCCTCGAGCACTGCCAAGGGCTGCCATGGCGTCGAGTTCAGCGTCGGTCAGAAGCATCACGCCACTTCCCTGGCTGACACGGTGCACTGGCACGCCGAACTCATCGGCCGCGTCGAAGACAGCCTGAAGGGCGTTGGGACCTTCCACAGAAGGAATTTCAACGCGCCACTGGCCTCCGTCGGGGAAACGCTGGCGCGAAGACACGGCTGCGCCTGCATCACTTGCCGGTAGACCAAGACTTTCCAGAAACGTCCGAGTCGCATCGATTCCGCTCATGCCAAGCCTTCCTTCTGATTCCTCGACTCTCCTGGGCGTTACCCTATCGACCGCTCAACAACCACTTCACTCGATGCCAGGTCACCAGGTAATGCAGCGCTGCAAAGGTCAGCAACGTTTCGGCAGCAATCCGCGATCCTGCCCACCACGCTCCTGCGGCGGCTGTCAGGAAGAGCGCTACTTCCAGCACCAGGCGTAGCCAGCCAGGCGTCGGCACCAGCCCTTCCTTGCCCGCGCTTTCATCGCCAGGCGTACGGAACGTGGCCCACAGGGCGACCGCCGCTGCCGGTACGATGATGGCAAGCGGCAGACGGACCAAGGTCGTGTTCGATAGGTTGTATCCGAAGAATCCGAAGCAACCCAGCATGGCCAGCTCGAGGACGAAGCGAATTATGGCCTGCACGACGTTGAGCGACGTTGCTGACTGGGTATCGCTTTCTTCGGTCGTCATCCGCGCGCGTGTGCCGCCCCTTCGAGCTCGGGTAAATGATCTGCAACATGTTCACCAAACACCCGGGCAATGACACCGAGAGTTTGCGTGCCTCTCTCTGGATGCTCGACCGTGCGCTTCCATGCAGACGCCGGCAAGGCAAGCGCGACTGCGGTGTTCACCCGGCGCAGGGAGAGAAACGCAGCCGCAACCGCTTCAATGGGGACATCACGATAGGGTATCTCGGTGGCTTGTGCATCTTGATCGAACAGTGCGATGGTCGATCCGGGATTCGCGACGACCGCTCTCAACCGGGCGCCATAGACGATTTCCGCGTCGAGCAAGTGAGCCAGGACTTGGCGGGCAGACCATTCTCCGGCGACGACCTGGTCGAGATCGCTGGCAGGGGTGGCGAGAACCAGGTCAGTCAAACGTTGCGCATCGGCATCCCATTGGCGCAGTTCGGTAGCGGTAATGACGTCGCTCATGCGGGCACTCCACGAGAATCGGTTTCGTCTGGCGCCTTTCCAATGATCAGGCAGGCGTTCTGGCCTCCAAGTCCAAAGCCGTGCTTGGCCAGCACATCGAAGGTGTGTGGTCGCGGTTTTCCATGCACGATGTCAAGTGGGATCTCCGGATCGGGGTTCCTGAAGTTGAGCGTCGGTGGAATCACCTGCTCGGCAATGGAGCGCACCGCCAGGACCGATTCGATTGCCCCCGCCCCTCCCATACAGTGTCCGATCGCGCCCTTCACCGACATCACCGGGATTTGTGTGGCACGCGCACCATAGACGAGAAGAATTGCATTACTTTCGGCAACATCACCCGCAGGCGTCGACGCGGCATGCGCCTGGATGTGTCCCACTGCGTCAGGTTCGAGCCCGGCGTCTGCGAGGGCGGCGCGCATTGCCACCGCTGCGCCCGCGCCATTGGGATTCGGGGCTATCGGGTGATACGCATCATTGCTCGAAGCAAATCCAAGAATTTCGGCATAGACCCTGGCGCCGCGCATCCTCGCGAACTCCAGATCTTCAAGGATGAGCGCTCCCGCGCCTTCGCCCAGGGCGAAGCCGGCGCGAGAGGCATCGAACGGTCTCAGGGCACCTTGTGGATTGTCATTGGAATCGGTAACGAGCGCCCGCATGGCCGCAAATCCGGCGGTGCCAAGTGGACTACCTGTCGATTCGGTGGCGCCGGCGACCATCATCGGCGCATGTCCGCTGGCGATCGTATGGTATGCCTCGCCGATTGCCTGCGTACCTGTGGCGCAAGCCGTGGAGACGGTGTTCGAAGGACCCATCAAGCCGAATCGCCACTGAACGGTGTAGCCGGCCATGTTCAGCGGAAACTTCACATGGAGATGAGGTGAAATGCGGTCAGCGCCACGGGTTGTGAATGTATCGTAGGCAGGGAGAATATCGTCATACATGCCTCCAACACACGTGCCTATCGTCGCGCCGCCAGAGGAGAAATCAATCACAGGTTGCAGATCAGCATCGAGCAATCCCGAATCGAGCATTGCTTCGCCGGCGGCTTCCAGCATCCAGAGCGAGAACGGCGAGGTGTTGCGGGCCGTTTTCGGGTCGAGAAAATGGTTGACGACCTGGCTGTGATCGACAGCGCCGCGCACCGAACACGGCAATCCCAGCTCGCGGAGTTTTGGATCGCTGACGATGCCAGTGCCGCCTTCGAGTATCGTTTGCCATGACGCGGGGGCCGTCAAGCCAACAGATGTCAGGGCACCGACTCCGGTCACCACCACCCTTCGTCGTTGCCGACCCTGACCTCCTGCCAGAATTGCTCCACATTGATTGCAGAACCGGGCTCCTGTCGGGGCGACGGTTCGACAAACCGGACAGACAGCTGAAGTGGGGCTGGGCATATAGGGGTCCTCATTGACGGGAACACTGACGGAGCAGCACGCATTTCATGCCAAGGAAAGCGATTTGAAGCGTCAGCGTGCATAGCATTGAAAGTATAGCCACTGCTGCATATCAGCGAAACGCCCGGTCGGCACCGTGCCATACCGGGCGTTCGCGTGCCGGTTGCTGCCAGAGGGTTCCGCTGTGGCCGCAACCGGCAAGACCACCAAGCGTGGAGGATTCATGAGAGGAGCGGAACGCATCCGCCTTTCTGGGGGAGTTCAGAGGATACATGCAGTGGCGGCAGGGCTAGGGCCGCCGATGGTAGCCACCTTCGACCGCTGCATGCAACAGCGATCCGAGTTCCGCACCCAGAGTACGGGGTGCTGAGTCCTTCCCTCGATTGTCAACGTTCGCCGACAACGGGTGTCTACCGGAGATACGTACGGACACTCGATTTGGACGTAAGTTGTCGTCGCGGGAAGGCGATCAGTCGTCGACGATTAGCACGGTTTCACCACCACCGTCTACGATTCCCTTGAGAGAGACCGCCAGACTTCTGGCCTGGTCGACATCCATGCTGATCCGTACCAGAGGAAGTCCGTCGGCGGGACCAAAGTCAATGCTGACATCGCCCACTGGCGACGTGCGAATGACCACGGCTCCAATGACCCGCACCACTTCATCGCCGTCGTTGATCTCCAGGCGCATGCTTCACCCTCACCCCGAATGGCAAACTCCTCCATCTCGGGGAAAGTATGAATGAAATGAAATGGTGAGTGTGCGGCGTCTTCAGGCCATCGGCGCCGCGGCAGTTACCTGGCGACATTCAGAGCCTGGTCAGCTGATTCGATCAGTCTCTTTGCTGAATTGGAGTTTCTTCATCATTGTTGTCAAAATCGTCGCTGTTCGTGCTCCCGTCGCTCGAGCCACTGGACTGGCCGACCGCACTGGCATAACGCTGAATGCTGGGAATGCCGTTGCCGGTGTACTTGCCTGCATTCCGGCGGATGTCCTCCAGCGCCAGCTCGAGTTCTTTTCGCTCCAGGGCAGAGAGTTGACCACAGGCGAGCGCTGGTCCTTCGTTGATGACCAATAACTCGGAGTGGTTGTTGCCATTGCTGGCTGGCTGGTGTCCAGTAGCGGTGCAAACGCTCCCGGACTGCAAACCCGGGGGCTGCGGGAACTGGGTAGGCAGCGGCTGCCCGTTTGGGCCATTCAGATAACCAGTCCACCGAGGATCGCTGTGCAGAAGTTCCATCATCGCCTGCCAGATCGGCCCGGCTCCCTGGATGCCATCGAGCACGGGGAGTTCGATCTCGGCGCTTCCCGACTGTGAGGTCTGGCCAGTCCAGACGCCAACAGCAAGATCTGTCGAATACCCCATCGTCCAGATATCCTTCCAGCCGTCGGTCGTGCCCGACTTTGCCGCCACTGGCCTACCGAGTCGATCGCCGGTGTTTTCGAAGAGATTTCCGCGGCCGAACACCATCGCACGCGCCTCGTCGTCGGTCAGGATCGAGGTTATTTGGTACGCGTATTCGGCTTGTAGAGCCTGGTCCGCTTCAGCCAGTGTCTTGGTGCGGTCGAGCTCGAAGAGGACGGTGCCATTGGAGTCGGTGATCTTGAGGATCGGCGTCGCAGGCACGAACTTGCCATTGTTGGCGAAGGTTGCGTAGACATTGGTGTGCTCCAGCAACGGTACTTCTGCGGAGCCGAGAGAGAGCGAAAGTCCGTAGTTTTCCCATGACTCGGTCATGCCGGTTGTGACGCCCATCCGGCGGTAGAGGTCATAGACTTGATCGATGCCCGCGTACCGACCCGCCTTGACGGCCGGTATATTGAGCGAATTCGCCAGCGCATCACGTACTGTCACCGCCCCATAGAACAACCCGGAGTAGTTGTTCGGTTCGTAAAACGGTTCAGGCGCACCTGGCGTCGGTTCTCTGAGCGTGATGTCCATGACAACCGTGGCGGGATTCCAGCCGTTCTGGAATGCAGCGGCGTAGACGACCGGCTTGATCGACGAACCGGTCTGGAGGTTTGCCCGGGCGTAGTTGATTTGACCGCCAATTGATGCGTCATTGAAATCCGCCGATCCCACCATGACCAGGACTTCGCCCGTGTAGGGCACCATCGCCACCATCGCGGCATTGTTCCGGCGGTAGGCGTTGAGAAATGGCATGTTCTCTCTCACGATGGCTTCGGCCGCCGCTTGCAGCTCGACATCGATCGTTGTCCAGATCTCAAGGCCACCGGTGATGAGAATGTCGTCGCCGTAGAGTTGACGCAGATAGTCCTTTGCGTATTCCGTGAAATGTGGGGCTGCCTGGATTTCGCTGGTGCGCGTGACGGGCTGCAGAGGCTCTGCCCAGGCAGCGTCCGCTTCGGCCCTTGTGATGTAGTCATATTTGACCATCTGATCGAGGACATACTTCTGTCTGATCTTGGCCTGATCCAGTCGCACGGTTGGATCGTAAAAGGAAGGCGCCTGCGGCAGACCCGCAAGTAGCGCAGCTTCGGATAAGGTCAGCTCGCTGGCGTGTTTCTGGAAATAGGTCTGAGCTGCCGCTTCGATGCCGTAGGAGCGCTGCCCGTAGAAAATCTGATTCAGGTACATCGTAAGGATGTCCTGCTTGGAGAACTTGCGATCGAGCTCGACAGCAGCCAGCGCTTCCTTGAACTTCCGGGTGACCGAGATGTCGAACCCAATCTGCTCGGGATAGAGTCCGCGGGCAAGTTGCTGGGTGATCGTCGAGCCGCCCGATGACCCGGAGCCGCTGACGTTGATGAACGCGCCGCGCAAAATCGCCATTGGTTCGACGCCGTAGTGCGACCAGAAGGTGGCGTCCTCCGCCGCAACGGTTGCGTCTATCGCCACCTGGCTCACCTGATCGAGCGTGACGAACGTTCGCCAGCCGCCGTCCGGCGCCTCGATTTCCTGCAGCAGAACGCCGTTACGATCGTAGATGCGGGATGTCTGGAAGGTGTCGGTTGTGACGAAGGCCGCGTTGGGAAGATCGTCGTTGACCTGCCGGTAGGCCTCGATGGTCGCTGCGGATCCGGCAATGGCGGATACCAGGACGGAAAGCGTCGTCGTTGCCACCAGCCCGAAGAAGATCAGAGCGCCGGCGATCAGGAAACCGTTTCTGTTGCGGCCGCCGCGCGCTTTATGGCGTGATGTGCCCGGCAGCAGATGGGGCGGCAATTTCTTGCCATTTTTCGTGCGTCGTCCGACGTTGATGCGCGGATTGAATGGCGCAGTCGGTCGTCCTGGTACGTACGTTCGCGAGAAATTCCCCTGGCTCACGGGTGAATCGTCCTGACGTCAGATTGGGCGGGGTAAGAGCAGAGAATGACGATATGGCCACCCTCGATCCATTGGCGATGGTACCACGCTCCACGTCCTTCTACGTCCAGAACGGCTCTGAGGGTTCTTCAGTTTCGCCTGAGCGCAACGAGCTCGGTTTCGGTAAAGTGTCGCAACGCGTTGCCAACATGCCGAATGGCGAATCCAGGAGGGGGAGAATGGTCTACGACTACGTCATTGCTGGCGCTGGCTCGGCCGGGGCGACTCTTGCCGCACGTCTCACGGAGGATCGCGACACTACCGTTCTCCTTCTCGAAGCCGGACCAGACTATCGCATCGGCGAGCGTCCGGCGGAAATGCTCTCTCCGAACCCGTTCGGGATCATTCTTAAACCCGAGTTCGCGCACTTTCGCTATGACGACCTTCTGGCCCGAGCGAACCAGTATCAGGAGCCTCGAACCTACTGGAGGGGGCGGGGTGTCGGCGGCAGCATGACGATGAATGGCCAGATCGCCATCCGGGGAATCCCTGAAGACTACGATGACTGGGCAGCGTGGGGATGCACCGGCTGGGGTTGGCAAGATGTCCTGCCGTACTTCAATAAACTAGAGAACGATGTCGATTTTGGCGACAAGCCGTACCACGGCGCGGAAGGCCCTTTGCCGGTCTATCGCGCGCCCGTTGAACAGTGGGGTCCGGTCGACAAGGCCCTGCGGGACGCCGCCCTTGATCTCGGCTATCCGTGGGCAGAGGACGTCAATGCACCACGTTCCTCCGGCGTATCGCCCTATCCGATCTGCAGCGTGAATGGCGAGAGAGTATCAGTCAATGATGCCTATCTCGAACCTGCGCGAAATCGGCCAAATTTGACGATTCGCAGTGAGACCACGGTCGACCGAGTGCTCTTCGATGGGAACAAGGCCATCGGTGTGCGGGCGATCTCTGACGGACACGCAGAGGAGATCAGGGCCCGGGACGTCATTCTCGCTGCGGGAACAGTGCACTCTCCCACGATCTTGATGCGTTCTGGCGTGGGCAAAGCCGCGGAATTGAAGGCGTTCGGTATCGACGTCATCGCCGATCTACCGGTGGGAGACAACCTCGTCGAGCATGGCGGCGTGTGGATCGACGTGGCGATCAAGCCGGAGCACCAGGTGCAGGACGAGGGTTTCCGCCATACCAATTGCTGTCTGCGGTACTCGTCAGGCATGACGGGAGCCGGAGCGAATGACATGATCATCATTTCCATGAATATCTGGACCATGGACGACGCTGGCCGGGGTGTCGGCAAAGTGATTGTTGACACGTTCCAGACGTTCTCCGCAGGTCACCTCGAGCTGGAATCACCCGATCCCCGCACACATCCGATTATCGAACTGGAGATGCTGAGTGATGAGCGAGACCTGATTCGCATGCGGGACGGATTCAAGCGCCTGTTCGAGATTTCGCAGCATGACGCAGTGCAGCGTATCGCCGAACGCGTGTATGGCTCGGTGACCGGCGAGACGCTTTCGACATTGCCCAGCGATGAGGAGATCGATCAGTTGCTGCTCCATGAGATCCACGATGCGCAGCACCCGACCTCGACTTGCCGGATGGGCGCGGTGGACGATCCGCGCAGTGTCGTCGATCCCTCCTGCCGGGTCATTGGCGTCGAGAACTTGCGAGTGATCGATGCGTCGGCGATGCCGGACAATCCCCGCGCCAACACGAATTTCACGACCATCATGATGGCCGAGAAAATGGCGGACGAGCTGCGCGGCCGATGAGCGCAGGCCGGGGACAAGGCGGGCCGGCGAGTCGGCAAAGAATACAGGACGGACCGGTCCTGCATTGAACTGCGAGGGATCACCTGGCTCAAGTTTCCGTGCTCGGTGAGGAGAAGTCCCCTCATCAGAATCGGGAGTCGATACGCAAATGGCCTTTTGGCCGCCCGGCAATAGAATTGCCAGGCCAACTGACCGACGTCCCGTCGAAGATTTTTGACTCTTCGAACGGGAAGTCCACCCGGCAATGGAATTGCCAGGCTGCGTTAATCACGTCCGATAAATCGGACTGCAACTCCCTTTCCCTTGCCCATTCCCCAGCTGGCCAACTCGTCTTGCGAGGAAGGTCTTGTTTGTCTGACAGCGGAAAAGGGCAACGCATGCGTTGCCTCTACAGGCCTTCGTTGCGGCAATATCTGGAATGCCATCGCTGCAAAGAATGGTGCGCGAGGGAGGCTTGGGGAAAGCGGATATCGCCGCCGTTGCGAATCACGCCCGAGCGAGCGATGGAGGCTGAAGCCGGTTGGTTCCCAGCGGTGGTGTAATGTCTATCGAACTCGTTCGCCGCTTTCGGGATCGAAGAAAAGCATCCGCTGGCGCTGGAAGTCGACGGTCACATTCTCTCCATCCTGGAAATCATCCACAGGGTCCGTGCTGACTTTGATCATCGTCGCGCCAAGTTCGACATCGACGTATGTCGTGGCGCCGACTGGTTCGACGAGCGTGATCTTTCCATTGGCGAGACCGTCGCCGCCGCGAGAAAGCCGGACGTGCTCGGGCCGGATACCAACAGTCAGTGTTCCACTCGACGGAACCGGGATGTTGTCCGGGACCGGAACCGAGAGCGCGCTGCCCCCTGGCAGAATGACCTTTCCCGACCCAGTGTCCTGGACAACACCACTGAGGACATTCATTTTTGGACTGCCTATGAACGTGGCAACGAAGAGATTGATGGGTTCGCTGTAGATTACCTTTGGCTGGTCGAATTGCTGGAGCACGCCCTGGTTCATGATCGCGATACGATCAGAGAGCACCATCGCTTCTTCCTGATCGTGCGTGACAAATATCG
>JBFWRO010000032.1:0-12558 GCA_050248865.1 Thermomicrobiales bacterium
CACCTGGTTCCGCGTCCTTGCGATCGTTGCCATTCTGCTGTCCGTCGGCAGCCCGGTCGTTGCGGCGCACGACCCCGCGCCACCCGCTGAGCCTGCAGATGGCCCCGGTGGCCAGGCACGAACGTATCCAGCGGTCCGTCAGGAACGCTTTGGAGACAGGCCGGATGGGTACTGGCTCTTCGAACCGGTCTCTGCATCAGGTGAAGTTCCCTCGGAACCGCAACCACTGGTGATTTTCCTGCATGGCTTCATGTCTGTTTTTCCGGAGATGTACGGTACGTGGGTCGATCACATCGTGCGAGGGGGCGCCGTCCTGATCTTTCCGGATTTCCAGACACTCAATCCGCTGACCCTCCGTCCAGATGAATATCTGGAGAATGCGATGCGAGCTGTCGAGTCGGCACTGGTCGAGCTCGAAGCGGCAAACCGGGCGAGCGTTGATCTGGCGAACACAGCAGTGGTTGGGCACTCAGTAGGCGGGGTGCTGGCAGTGAACTATGCCGCGCTCGCCGAAGAACGAGGATTGCCGGTTCCCAGGGTCATCATGCCGGTGGAACCAGGCGGCTGCAGCGGTTGCATGGAAGGCCCCTTCGGTGGTTTCGGACTGGACCTGATGGATCTGAGTGCGATCGATCCATCCAGTCGCGCCATTGTCGTTGCAGGAGATGATGACTGGGTGGTGGGCACTGAGCCTGCGCGCCTGATCTGGGAATCTCTCTCATCGCTCCAACCGGGGCACAGGGATCTGGTCATCCTGAGGTCGGACGATCATGGCTCGCCGGAGTTGCGAGCTGACCATCTCCTGCCGGTCGAACAAGTGGGCGGGCAAGTCGACGCGCTCGACTGGTATGGAACCTGGAAGCTGCTCGATGCCCTCATGGCGTGCGCCTTCCAAGGAAGTGATTGCGGGAAAGCGCTGAGCGGGAGCGAGTTTCAACATGATATGGGCGTCTGGAGCGACGGAACGAAGGTCATTGCCCCGCTAATCGAATCGGCTTGAGCAGGCGACAACTGGACAGCCCATTGATAGCCGTCGACGTTACGTTTGGCGGGTGTCTGCGTCGTCGACTGGAGGAACCCAGGTCAGATGAGTGATCACCCATTATCGCAACGTCAGGCAGAGTCATCAGACTCACAGATAGTGATCTGTGTTCACAACACGATGTGGGGGCAGACTGTTGATCCTTCGGAAGCGCCCGCATGGTGCCGTATCGTGAACGACCCGGATGCAGCTGCCGGCGCCGACGCGGTGGTCTTTCATCTTCCCACGCTACGTCGCAGAGGACGCCCGAAACCTCCAGGGCAGCTCTGGGTAGGCTGGACAATGGAGTGTGACGTCAACTATCCCCACCAGCAGAACCGGAATGTCATGAATCGGTTCGATCTGACCATGACCTATCACCGGTCGGCGGACGTGTTCGCGGGGTATCTTGGCTTGTATCTGAACGAAGAAGGGTGCGAGGAAACGCTGCGCAGGCCGCCTGGTCCGAAAGAGCCTGGCAATCTGGCGTCGATGTTCATATCGAGCGCAATCAATAAGAGCGGCCGGTTCCAGTACGCCTCAGAGTTGATGCAGTATCTCGACGTGCATTCGTATGGCAGGTCGCTCAACAATCGCCGGTTGCCTGGTCCCGATCGCGGTCGTTCGACGAAGCTCGCGCAGCTTTCCCGGTACAAGTTCGACCTGTCGTTCGAAAACGCGATCGGTAACGACTATGTCACCGAGAAGTTCTACGACCCGCTGATGTGCGGAACAGTGCCCGTCTATCTCGGCGCGCCCAACGTCAGCGAGTTCGCCCCTGGGGAACGGTGTTTTATCGATGTGAGTGATTTCGCCTCGGCAAAGGAACTCGCGGAATATCTACTCTTTCTGGATCAGGATGACGACGCGTACGCAGAGTACTTCGCCTGGAAAGAGAACCCGTTTCTTCCCCCGTTTCAGAAGATGGTCGACGAGCAATCGACTCCCGCCTTCGCCCGTCTCTGTGAGGTGGTACGGTCTCGCTCGCCACAGCCGAATTCCAGTCCATGACTGTCCTCCCCATCGGCGCATGATCGCGCGTGCAGGAATGCGATCGATTGGGCGGAGCGCCCCCGAAGCGCGCGAACCCTCACGCTCGGGGAGGACATCGACGTCTCCCGGAGTGACCATCCCTCCACGCTCTCGCCGTTCCGATATGATGCCGGAGTCGTGCGCCTGATTCGGCAGTGGAGAAACCCTTCTGAAGAGTTACTCGATCGATCCCATCACCTTCGAGGTGCTGCGCAACGCGTTCACCGAAGTCACCGAGATGATGTCTCTGGCGCTGAGGCGCAGTGCCTACTCGACCAATATCAAAACGCGGGCCGATTTCTCCTGTGCGCTGTTCGACGATCAGCTCCAGCCGGTTGCCCAGTCATTCTCACAGGCGAATCATCTCGGTTCGCGGGTCAAGCTGGTGCCCCGCATGGTCGCCGAATATGGCCCGGAACGGCTCGGCCCCGGGGATGTGCTGGTTGGCAACGATCCCTATCGCGGCGGCGCGCATCTGAACGACATTCTCGTCGTCTCACCAGTGATCGCAGCTGGCGAGAGCATCGCCTGGGTGGCGAATCTGGCTCACCATGTCGATGTTGGTGGTGGAGCCCCGGCAAGCATTGGCGCCTTTCGGGAGGTCTATCAGGAAGGCATCATCATCCCGCCGGTCAAGCTCGTCGAAGGTGGCATGATCGTCGAGGATGTCTTCGCCCTGATGCTCTCGCAAGTTCGCGCCAGGCGGGAAACGGCAGGTGACTTCCGCGCGCAATTCGCCGCCAACGTGACCGGAACGCAGCGGTTCATGGCCCTGCTCGATCGCTACGGGGCGGGCCAGTTGAAGCGGTACCTCGATGAGCTGATCGACTACACCGATCGCCGCACGCGGGCCGAAATCGGCAGCCTGCCTCGCGGAACATTCACGGCCGATGGCGTGGTCGATACCGACGGGTTTACCGATGTCCCGGTCCATTTGCAGGCGTCCATCACCATCGGCGACGACGGCGTAACGTTTGACCTGACTGGCTGCGATCCGCAACGGCGCGCTCCGGTGAACATGACCTATTCGCAGGCATTTTCCTGTTGCGCGTACGTGCTCAAGTGCCTGATCGATCCCGATATCCCGGTGAACGCCGGATTCTACAAACACGTGCGGATGATCGCGCCGCAGGGCACGGTGGCCCATGCCGCGCATCCAGGGCCTGTTGTCGGCGGTTGGGAAACGAACTCACGCCTGACCGACGTCATGCTCGAGGCTCTTGCCTCAGGCCTGCCGGAACGGGTTCCCGCGGGCACCAAGGGCATGATCTGCCACGCCGGATTCGGTGGCGTCGATCCCCGGACTGGTGAGTTCTATTGCTTCCTGGAAACGCTGGCTGGTGGCTATGGTGGACGTCTGGGACTCGACGGACCGGATGCTGTGCAGGCACACGGCCAGAACACCGAAAATGCGCCGATCGAGGAAACAGAGCTGAACTACCCGGTGCGGATCACGCGCTACGAACTCGTCGACGATTCCGATGGCGCAGGTCAGTGGCGAGGCGGTCTCGGGCTGCGTCGCGACTACCACTTTCCCGATCATGGTCCCTCGTTCACGGTGCTTTCCGATCGCGACCGGTGGGGACCGCATGGGTTGTTTGGCGGTCTGCCCGGCGAACGAGCCTCCTACATCTTGAATCCCGGGCCTGACCAGCAACGACTCAGTGCAAAGGCCACCGCCGAGCTGCAAGCAGGCGATACGGTCAGCTATCGAACCTGTGGCGGCGGCGGATACGGTCCGCCCATGGCCCGCGACCCCGACATGGTCCTCCGGGATGTGCGGGACGGCGCCGTCAGTGTGGAACGAGCCGCGACGGAGTATGGCGTGGCGATCGATTCCCGGAGGTGGACCGTCGATGCCGATGCCACCTCCAGTTTGCGGAAGACCGTGACATGAGCGGCGCCCGCTATCGCCTTGGTGTCGACACCGGGGGAACCTTCACCGACGCCACATTGATCGATACGGTGAACGGCGATGTGCGCATCGCCAAGGTTCACTCGACCCCGCACGACCCATCAGTAGGCTTTCTCGATGCGGTCAGGCGAGTGACGGCCGAAAATGGGCTCGAACCGGTCGAGATTGCCGATATCGTGCATGGCACGACGGTTGCCACCAACGCGGTGATCGAAGGCAATGTGGCCAGGACGGCATTCCTCACGACCGAGGGCTTTCGCGATATGCTCGAAATTGCCCGCCAGATCCGGCCGTCTCTCTACGATTTGCGCTTCGTGAAACTCCGCCCCATCGTGCCCAGGCATCGGTGTTTTGGTCTGCCGGAGCGTCTCGATGCGAACGGGGAAATCGTTGCCCCGCTCGACGAAGGGACCGTCCGGGCTGTTTCCAGGAAACTGCGCCAGGAGGGAATCGAGTCGGTCGCTGTGTGCCTGCTCCACGCCTATCGCAACCCCGCTCACGAGCGACGTGTCGCGGAAATTCTGGCCGAGGAGCTTCCAGATGCCCTGGTTTCGCTCTCCTCTGAGGTTGCCCCGGAGTTTCGCGAGTATTTTCGGGCGAGCACGACGGTGATCAACGCGGCCGTGCGTCCCGTCGTCTCGCAGTACCTGGGTCATATCGATACGGCGCTGCGAAAGGATGGTTTCGCCTCCGAGTTGCTGGTGATGCAGAGCAGTGGCGGTGTATTTCCTTCCAGTGCAGCGAGCGAACGGCCGGTGTTCATGGTCGAGTCAGGTCCTGCCGCCGGTGTGATGGCCGCCACCTGGCTGGGAGGGGCGCTTGGCTTTCCCAACGTGCTTTCCTTCGATATGGGAGGCACCACGGCAAAGGCCGGACTGGTCCGCAACGGCAGGCCCGCGATTACCCGTGACTACGAGGTCGGCGCGATGGCCCAGCCGGGCGGGGCAAAGGGCAAGGGGTATCCCATTCGCACTCCGGTGATCGACCTTGTCGAAATTGGCGCCGGCGGTGGCAGCATCGCCTGGGTCGACTCGGGCGGAGGATTGCGGGTTGGACCGCAAAGCGCTGGGGCCGATCCGGGACCTGCCAGCTACGGACGAGGCGGCGAGCTGCCAACGATCACTGATGCTAATCTCGTGCTGGGGAGGCTGAATCCCGGGTTTTTTCTGGGCGGCGAGGTTGAACTCGATCCTGATCTCGCGAATCGCGCGATCGAAGCGCATTGCGCGAGTCCCCTCGGAATCGACGTGGTCACGGCCGCCAGTGGGATCGTGGCGATTGCCAACGCGGCGATGTCCCAGGCGATGCGGCTTGTAACCGTGCAACGCGGCATCGATCCGCGGGATTTCGTTGTGATCGGATTCGGAGGAGCTGGTCCGCTGCACGCCAACGAACTGGCCCGGGAGGCCGGAATCGCCATGACCGTCATCCCGATGAGTCCAGGCACGACCTCGGCGCTTGGCCTCCTGGTCACCGATCTGCAGCATGATTTTTCGACGACCATCGGCAAGCTCGCGACTGGCATCGACATGGTGACCTTCGAGACGGCATTTGGGGAGTTGGAGGCGCGGGGTCGTGCCGCCCTTCGACGCGATGGCGTGGCCGGCGACATCGTCAGGATCCAGCGGTTCGCCGAGATGCGCTACGCAGGGCAGAGCTTCGAGCTGCCGGTCGAGCTTCCCGATGGGCCATTCGACGCACAGACAATCGAATCGCTGATTGCGCTGTTCAACGCGCTCCATTTGCAGACATACGGGTTCAATGCGCCCGGGGAGGCAGTCGAAATCGTCAACGTGCGTGTCACTGCCGTTGGCCCCATTGCCAAACCGCAACAGCCGCTTTTGACGACGACAGCCGGCAAAGCCGAACCGAAAACCGAGCGCCAGGTCTGGTTTGCCGAAACGGGATTCGCGATGACGCCGATCTACGACCGGTACACGCTGGGAGAGGGCGCCACGATCGCCGGTCCAGCGATCGTGGAGGAAATGGACTCGACCAGTGTGATCCTGCCAAGCTATGCGGCCACGGTCGATCGTTTCGGCAATCTGCTGCTGGAGCCAGCGTCCGAATGGTAATCAGCCTCTGGTGGTCAAGAGACCTGCAGATCGGGAATATCGCGAGAGTCAGCGAGGTTTCTGGTGGCAAGAACAAGTCCGTGCTCGATCGCGGTCGCGGCGATCATCAAATCGAGAGCGCGCTCCCGAATCTTCTTCCCCTCTATAGTGGGCTGATGGCGCAAACGAGCGCGCGTCCTGGCTGTCGACTCGGAAAAAGGCAGGATGGCCAAACTGTTTATGACCAGCGCATGGCGGCGCTCACTCGAGGCCGGATCGACCGAACGCAACACGCCCTGGTAGGTTTCCATGTAGGTCACAATGCTGATAGCAATGCCCGCAGGAATGAGGTCATTCACGAGGGACACCGTACTTCCGTCTCCCTCGAGATAGCTCACAAGGACATCGCTGTCGATCAAGTAGCTCCTTTACTTCGCGGGACGCCCTTTGCTGTTCTGAGTTCGTTGCTCCCAGATATCCCGCTAGAGCTGCTCTACGTCGACACCTTCGTAAAGCCCCACTCCCCTGCGAAGAGATGCAAGCACCTTTTCCGGGTCATAGTTGGCGAAAGGATCGATCGGTTCACGCTCGATGCGGTATTTCACCCCGTCGGAGATGATCGAAACGGGTTCTTCACCAACCTGACGAAGAAGCCGCGCAGTGTCGCTCTCTGGTTCGATGGTGATTGGTTTCCGTACGGCCATGGTGAACTCCCCTTGGCAAGCTTAAAGCGTACACCGCCCACAGTGTTTCGGCGCCTGCAGAGCGGCAAGGCCATGCGCACACGCGATATGCCGGAAACTCGCAAAAACTGTCTGGCGCGACGACACTCAGGCGGGCCGCTTCGCCTGCGGCAGATTCTCTCTGATGTGTTCCAGAAGGAGCCCGAATGAATACAACACGACGTACCCTGCTTGCGGGATCAGCCATTGCAGCCGCAGCGAGCTTCGGCGTGCGCACGGGGCTGCGCGCTCAGGAGAGCACGCCGCAGGCAGCTGGGGCATCGACCCCGGCTGCATCGCAGGCACCCGGGTACGCAATCGCTCGCCTGCGAACGGTTCCATCGCCCGAGCTCAACCAGGCGGTCTTCCCGGATGTCATGCGCCATTTTTTGCCGCCCACAGCCGACATACCCGGCTTCGAGGGATACATCTTCGCCTTCGATGATGCCGATCCAGCCACATCGATCACCGTGACGCTGCTCGCCGGCGAATCAGCACGTTCCGCGGCGGAAGCTATTGCCGCGGACTATGTCGGGCAAATGGATCCGCGCTTTGACGTCGAAACCTCGCTGGCTGAAGAGGGTCCGGTACGGATCTTTGCGCTGGCGCCCACACCGGCAGCCCAGCTTCCGCCGTTTCTGCACGGAACGACGCTGCGGTTGCGTAATCAGACAAATGCGCCCGACTTCGATCTTGAATCTGGAATCGCGATTGCCATCGACACGCTGATTCCGACATTTCTGGCCCAGCCGGGCTTCATCCTCTACTGCTGGTTCGAGCGTGACGGCGGTCGGTTGGTCACAGAGATCTGGGAAGCGCCGGAAGCGATGGATGCCGGTCAGGCAGCCTTGACTGCCTGGCGTGACGAGCATTTCGATAGCCCGACGGCGTCCGAAACCACAGAAGCGGTGGGCACCATCGGATACGCAGAGCTCCGTGCTCTGCGGTAACTGAGCTGGAGATTGGAAAAGGGGGGTGTCGTGCAGATTCCGGAAACGAGACCAGCTGAATACGGCATGGTCATCGCCAAAGACGTCATGATCCCCATGCGGGATGGCGTCCGCCTGGCGGCCGACATCTACTATCCGGCGATCGATGGCGAGCGAATTTCTGGCCCTCTGCCGACGATTCTCGCCCGGACGTCGTACGACAAGTCGAACATCTGGCTGTGGGTGGAGCCTGTCGCAAATTTCTTCACACCTCGGGGGTATGTGTTCGTCGTGCAGGACTTGCGCGGGCGCTACAAGTCCGAAGGGACGGGGCAGTATTTTCACGTCGCCAATCCGCTCGACGGAAAAGACGGCTACGACACCATCGAATGGATCGCCGGGCGGGGCTGGTCGAATGGCAGGGTTGGGATGTGCGGGTCGTCGCATGGAGCGATGACCCAAACCACCGCGGCGCTGGAAAATCCGCCCCACCTTGCCGCTATCTGGCCGGATGTCGGTCCAATCCGCAACTATTTCCACCACATGCGCGAAGGCGGCGCAATGCAGCTCCACATGTTTGGCGCGCAATTTTTGCATGCCTTCGAAGCACAGGAACTGCAGGGTGATCCGGTGTCCAAACGGGCCTTCGAGGACGAAATGGCCCGCTTGCGGGACTGGGTGTGGCAGACGCCGTTCAAAAAGGATCTCACCCCGCTGGCAAAAGTGCCGGGTCTGGAACAGACGCTCTTCAATTACTACACCAGAGGCGCCTACGACGACTGGTGGGGCGCCGAGTTCAACGACTACCAGCGCTATTTCGACCGCCACGCCGATGTGGCCGGGACGTACAGCTCCGGCTGGTACGACCCATATACCGTTGCCGCCGCCGATCATTACAGCGCCATGGCCCAGAAAAACGAGACGCCTCAGAAGCTGATGCTCGGTCCGTGGACGCACGAAACGATGCGTGACGATCGGACCTGGGCGGCCGATGTCGACATGGGGACTGATTCCAGCATCGGCTATCACGGATACAACGCATTGCGTTTGCAGTTTTTCGACCGCTTCCTGCTGGGAGTCGAGAATGGCTGGGAGGATCGTCCCCCGGTGATGATCTTCATCATGGGTGGCGGCGACGGCAGGAAGACGATCAAGGGAAAGATGAACCACGGCGGCTACTGGCGGGCCGAACCGGAGTGGCCATTGTCGCGCGCCATGCCAACCACCTACTATTTACGATCAAACGGTAGTCTGACTCCCGAGGAGCCGGGAGCGTTCGACGACGGCGCACCGGTCACCGCCGGGCCGACCGATCTCGAGCGTGCGGTCTCGGGCGTTCAGCCGCCACCGTCTTTGCAGCCCAACGCACCGCGGGCCTTCACCTACGATCCCGCGCATCCGGTGCCTACGATTTCGGCCAATGTCACCGGGTTTTTCGAGCTCGTGCCGGTAGGGGATCATCTCGACGAGGCGTTTAGGCACGTGGTTCCCTGGCGGGCGCGGATGAAGAGCATTGTCAATCCTGGCGCCACCCATCAGCGAGAGGCAAAGGGAATCGTTGGTGCGCGAGAGCCCTATCCCCTTCTGGCACATCGGGCGGATGTCCTCGTCTTCCAGACCGGTCCCCTGGAAGAACCAATCGAAGTCACGGGGCAGGCGACAGTGCATCTGTGGATCTCCTCGACGGCCGTGGATACCGATTTCACGGCGAAACTGATCGATGTCCATCCCCCCAATCCGGACTATCCGGAGGGGTATCACATGAACATCTGTGACTCGATCATTCGCTGCCGGTACCGGGAGAGCTGGGAGACCGAAGTATTCATGAAGCCGGGCGAGGTCTATCCGGTGACGATCACCCTGCCGCCGACGAGCAACCGGTTCATGCCCGGACACCGAATCCGGGTCGATATCTCCAGCAGCAACTTCCCGCGTTTCGATCTCAACCCGAACACCGGCGAACCCATGGGCCGGCACACGCACACGATCGTGGCGCGGAACGCTGTCTGGTGCGACGCGGATCACCCGTCGCGGATGGTGCTGCCGGTCATTCCAGCGTAGGGCGCACATCGCTGGTCCTGGGACGTACGGTGTGAACCGTCGTGAGGCAACAGGGCCACGTCCCAGCCCGAGGCGCCTTTTCGAAAAGTTCCCGTCCGTACACCCTTGACAGACAAGAACACATGTTCTATTCTAATCCCACTCGAGCCCTGCGGACAGGTCAGCGGCCGGCGCAGCGGTAGAACGTGTCCGGGCTGGCTCCCCGAAATCCTCGCCCCAGCGCCCTCCAGGATCCCTTAATATCCCGAACGAAGCAGTCAGCAGTCGGCATTCGGCAGTCAGTTTTCATCTGACTGCTGACTGCCGACTGCTCGTAAAGGTGGTCGATCCCGCTGCGTCGCATCTCCTGAAGAGACATGAAAATCGCTTGCGATTCCGTATCCGCGCCGACCACCGAGCGGTAGCTATGCCCCGAACGAAGGCAATGGGCAACAGGCAATGGGCCCTAGGAGACTCGAACCGGCGCAAAGCGCATTTCGATGCACGCGAACCCTCCGGTACCGCTGTGTTCCCCGCCTCCTCCAAGGGCCACGGTCGATCGACGAGCCGCTCGCTCCCCGGTTGAACCCAGTGAGAGTGAGGGTTGGCAAGCAGCGCGGGGGAGAGGACACTACCAACAGAAGAAAAAGCTGCACTGAAGGGCCATCAGCGATGTCGTCGAGTTCTGGGCTACCGTACGACCCGTCGGCGAACCGGGAAATTGCGCGACCGCGCCGACCGCTGATTGGGAGAGCTACCGAGGCCGAATCGCTCTCCCTATTGCTGCTCGAACCCGACGTGTCGCTCGTGACCGTCACCGGTCCGGGCGGAGTGGGCAAAACGACGCTTGCCACCCATGTGGCCTCGTCGATCGCTGCGGCGTTTCCAAGCGGGGTAGTGGTGATTCCACTGGCGCAGGTCGCCGAGATCGAGTTCGTCGTCCACGCGGTAGCGCGAGCACTTGGTCTGCGGGAAACAGGACAAACGTCCGTCGGTGACCAGCTGGTCGAGCGGTTGCAGGGTAGCCCGGTGCTGCTCGTGCTGGACACATTCGAGCACCTTATCGAAGCGGCGCCCGACATCGCCGGCCTTGTCGCTGCCTGCCCCGAGCTCACCTGCCTGGTCACCAGTCGCACGCCGTTGCACCTCCGGGAGGAGCGGGAATTTCCGCTCAAGCCCTTGTCGACGTCGATCAATGGCTCCGCCGATGCGGTATCGCTGTTCATGGAACGGGCCAAAGCCGTCGAACCGGCATTCGCCATGACCACGGAAAATGCGAAGGACATCGAGGCCATTTGCCGGCGACTCGATGGATTGCCGCTGGCCATCGAGCTGGCGGCGGCCCGCATTCGCCTCCTGCCTCCCAGAGCAATGCTGCGCAAGCTCGATGATCCCCTGCCGCTCTTGAAGAGTGGCGCCAGAGACGCACCCGAACGGCAGCGGACGATGCGCGACACGATTGCCTGGTCCTACAACCTCCTAGATCCTGACGTGCGGCAACTGTTCCGCTTGCTTTCGATCTTTCGCGGCACGATTTCGCTAGACGCGATCGAAGCGACTGCCGCGGGACTCATCGAAGCGGATGTGCTCGAAGCGCTTTCGTCGCTCGTCGATCACAGTCTGGTCGAGCCGGCAGGTATCTGGTCGGAGGCTCGCTACCGCTTGCTGGACACGGTTCGTGAATTCGGTCTGGAATTGCTTGGCAGGGAAGGGGAGCGAGAGGGTGCCCAGGAGCGGCATGCCCGGTGGTTTCGCGATCAGACGGAACACGCCGCGACCTTCTGGTGGGGTTCGGATCACTTCGAATGGCTGGATCAGATCGAGCTCGATATCGACAATCTGCGGCAAGCGTTGAGCTGGTTCGATTCGACCGGCGATATCGAATCCGCGGCGCGGCTGGCCATTGCCATGTACGGGATTTGGCGCGTGCATGGACCAGTCAGCGAAGGGTGGACCTGGTATGAGCGGATACTCGCCCGAAGCGATATGTTGCCGATCGCGACCCGGGCGCTGCTCCATCTCTACCACGATGGAATGGCCTGGGTCTTCAGAGATCAAACGCACGAATGGGATCAGACCGGCTATCACCTCGCACTCGAATCGGGTGACAGCGAGGCGATTGCCATGGGGCTTGTCTATGTTGGCGCGACGTCAGTGGCGACCGGGGACGTCGACGTCGCGCAGTCTGCGTTTCGGGAACTGGCGCGGATGGGCGAAAGCGCGAGCCCTGGTCACCTGGCGTATGGGTGGATGTCGGCTGGACTCGAGCACCTGGCCGCGGTCGCGCGTGACTGCGGAGAGATCGACGATGCGCTGGTGCTGGCTCGCGAGGCGGTGAATCTGGCGGAACAGCGAGGCTTTGCCTGGGGATACCCGATGATCCTGGCCACGCTGGCCGATATCGAACGAATCGTGGGGCTCCGGGATGCTGCTCTCGAGCACTTTCGGGAAGCGATTCAGCTGGTATGGCCTCAACGGCAGCCACGCCATGCGGCGGCAATTCTGGCGGGGTACGCCGCTCTCGCGGCGGACGAGGAAGAACTGATCCTGGCCGCCCGGCTGCTCGGCGCGGCAGACCGGCTTGTCCGGAGCGATGGCGTCGTTCTGCCCGCCTACAGTCGGGCGGGACATGATGCACTACTCGACCGGCTGCGCACCCAACTGGGCGACGACCCCCTTCAGAAGGAGCTCGAACACGGACGGTCCTGGTCGAGTGACGAGACGCGAAAGGCCGCCGAAACGGCAATGTCCGCTCGGCGAGCGGCGGGCGTGGCCATGACTGCCCGTGAAGCGGCGCATCCGCTTTCAGCGCGGGAGGTCGAAGTACTCCGGCTCGTCGTGGAAG
>JBFWRO010000033.1:0-12558 GCA_050248865.1 Thermomicrobiales bacterium
CGAACTGCGAAGTTTCTCAGTTCTGCGAAAACGGCTGGACTGTCGGCATTCAGGTGGAAGAGTCGAACATTGGAACCTCAGATACGGGGACAGTATCCATCTTGCTCTATCAATGTCCGGAAGAGGTGACGGCGCAAAACGCAAGTCCTTCAAGTTGCCAGCAGGGAAACACTGGTCCTCTGGAACTGTATTTCTGGAACTACGATCTCGGACAAACCATGACGCTTGCGGATGCGTCGTGGGATGGCCAATCGTTCACCTGGACCGGTTTGCCTATTGGAACGTACATTCTCGCGCCCGAATGGGGTCCTGGTCTCTTTGGATCAATCTACGTGCCAGGACTGGAGAGCTTCGACAGCGGATCAGCCACCGTTGACTGGGACGATACGACGTACCCTGCCAGTCCTGATTACGCCGTCACTCCGTTGTCCGGCACCGGATACTGGGTTCCGGTCGCGGCCGGGTCCGCCAACGTGACGCTGGAGGTCTATGCATTCGGACCGTCGTGTTTGGAGGATCCCTGTGAGAGCACTTCTTCTCAGGGCTCTGCACAGCCCGTCGATCTTGGCCCCGGAGACGATCCTCTTGTCGCCGAAGCGATTCGGCGGTTCGGCGGCGACTGGACCGGCATCTTCTACCAATCCAATCCCACGCGAGAGTGGCCGATCAGGATCAGCTACTGGGGGGGACCGGAGGGTACGGTGGTCGGGTCGATCGAGTATTTACCCGATGTGTGCAAAGCCGATCTCATTCAGCTTCAAATGGTGCTCGACTTCGGGCTGAGTCTCCAGGAGCAAGTCACCACCGGACGGGAGAACTGCATCAGCGGCGGCACGATCAATCTGGACGGTAACGGCGACGCGCTGACCTTTACCTGGGGACATCCCGACAGCGACGCCACGGGGCACGGCGTCCTTCAGCGACTTGGATCATCGGAACCGCTCACCATGGGCAAAGGCAGCCTGGAGATTCATGCTGTTACGTGCCCAGCTGGTTTCGCCGGTCCAGACTATTTCGGAGAATGTCACGACAACGGCGCATCTGGTCTGGTCTTCCTGGTCGACAGTGTCAATATGGCCCTCTCCATCACGTCCGAGGTGAGTTCGTCGCCAGGTCCCGGAATTGCCCGGCTAGACGGCTTGCAGCCAGGAAACTACCAGGTCTTCCTATACGACAACTTTGCTTCCAGGACATTCGTGTTCTGCTCACCCGATGAAGGGGACACAACACTCGTTAGTCAGAATTCGGCAGGTGATCCGGTCGACGTGCCGGTCTACGATCAGGCAGTCGTCTGCGACTGGTACCTGATCCCGTGAACGCCTACGAGCCCGGCCCAGGTGCCGGGCTCGATGCATCTAGTCTTCGGGTCAAGTAGCCGAATGGCCGACTCGCCGACTCGCCAGCTCACCCCTTGATCTCGAATTTGCGGTCAGGCCAGCCGGTGGCGCCGTCTGGGAGGGGGAAGCGTTCCTGTTCGTCCATGAGCGTGCCCTCGCCATCGGTGGCTCGGATGCGCATGGTGTAGTCGCCTGGCTCTCCCTCGAACGGAAAGGCCCAGCGGACCCAGGTGAATGGGGGGTTGAGGGACGGTTCCAGGATAGCGTCGGCCCAGGTTTCACCGTCGTCGAGGCTGACTTCGACGCGGCTGACGTCGCGCGCGCCGGCGGCAGCCATGCCTGCGGCAATAACCTCGCCTGGCTCGATGTCACGACGGGGGTTATCGATACGACCCCAGATGTTGACGACGGCGGAGTCGCTCCAGCCACGGGTTTGCCAGTAGCCCTGGAAGTCTTCGCCGACGACCTCGATACGGTCGAGCCACTTCACGTTCTTCATACCGTAGATATTGGGGATGATGAGGCGCGCGGGGAACCCGTGCTTCACCGGCAGGGTCTCGCCATTCATACCGGTGACAACGAGGTTCGCGGGGTTCATGCCGATATCGACCGAGACGGAGTCCTCGTAATCGTCGGCGGCATGGAACTTGAGATCGACGGCGCCGTCCTGAACGCCAGCCTCTTCGAGGAGCTCGGCGAGCGGGAGACCTGACCAGAGCGCTGTGCTGATCAGGCTTCCATTGAGTTCGTTCGAAATACAACAGAGGGTCGTGATGTTTTGCGTGGTGGAGCGAGCGACGAGATCGTCGTAGGTCAGCACGAGCTCGTTGTCGACCATGCCGGTAATCGTGAGGGTCCAGCCGTCGGAGCTGACTTCCGGATCGCGGAGGTTCTTGGAGACATTGTAGAAGTCGGGGATCGGGGTGAGCACGCTGGTGAGCTGACCGTCGGCTTCGAGCTGGTCGAACATGGCGAAGACGTCGGTGTCCTGCGTCAAGGCCAGATCGGATGCGAGCGAGGCGGATTCGCGAGGGGTCGCCGGTTCTGTGGGGGTCGGGGTGCGGATGTGCCCCTGTGACGCTCGCTGGGTGGCGATGATGTCGTCGACTGCATTTTCAGAGGCCTGGACGTCAATCGGATCGGCGCTGGGGTTGATGATCCTCCAGCCGGCGAGTCCCGCGGCCGCAAGCGCGGCAAGTGTTGCGGCATCGAATGCGCCGTGCATGAGCAGCGTACGGCGGCTCACTGTGCTGGTGATGGGATCTTTCATGGGTTCCTCCTCGAATGCGGGAGCCGAGGCGACTGCCCAGACTCCCGCGTAGACCAGAAATGTTACGGCAAGCTGCATCTGGATATCAGATGTATAGGAGCTGTTGCGGGCGAACATACCAAGGTAGGCAACGGGCAGGATGACCAGGTTGGTGGCCAGCCAGCAGATAAGCGCGACCGCAGCGCCGGCGGCGAAGCGACCGGGGAACGCACGACCGGTGCGGGCAGTAAGCCGCGCTGCGACATATCCGCCGAAGGACCCGATCGCGGCGATGCCGAGGAGCGTGCCGAAGAAGAGCGACTTCTTGGCGAGGCTGCCGTAGTTTTCGGTGGCGGCTCCGAAGATGGAGAGAGGGGTTAGCCGGGCAATGGCGGCGACCACGAACTCCGGAAAGGCCTGGACCGCGCTGTTCTCCGACCAGCCGAGTCTCCAGAAAAGCTGGACGGCGAGCATCGTTAGCGCGGCGAGGAATCCGGCTCGTCCTGCGTGTTTTGGGGTGATGGGGGTGGTCATCGAAGGTCCTCTGGACAGTTGAGATGGGCGTTTCACCATTATGCAGTCAAGTACGGAGGATGGGAGGTGCGTGGATCACGAGAGGCGTCGAGCGCAGGTCGTTGGGCGCAGTTCGTGGAGGGTTGTCCTGTGGGTTCCGGGTCGCGGGGGAGGTATATGGCAGCGGAGATGAGAGAGGGAGCTGGCGGACCTTGGGTCCGGAGGCCTGGCTTGCCGGTCGGGAACGAGAGATTCCTCGACAGGCTCGGAATGACGATCTCCCGCGACGGGCTCGGAGTGACGGCATTCCTCGACAGGTTCGGAATGACGCCATAACGGGCTCGGAGTGACGGCATTCCTCGACAGGCTCGGAATGACGATTCTTTCACGACGGGCTCGGTACGACGACTGCTCTCGGTGGGAGGAGAAAGATCAATGCCGGGTACCAGGGGGATGTCTGAATGAGCCTGGATAGCGGATCTAGCATAATATGCATATATCGCGATGATGTGACATACTGATGGCAGTTAATGAGAGGAGCGAGGAGTACCATGCGCACATTTTTAGCCAAGTTCAATCCCTTCCGACCGGCTGACGGTCGCTTCGGACGCTATTACACTTCCGTGATTGGTCAGGGC
Organism: Thermomicrobiales bacterium; assembly: GCA_050248865.1. GTDB lineage: Bacteria > Chloroflexota > Chloroflexia > Thermomicrobiales > UBA6265 > JAHBVL01. The sequence goes on from JBFWRO010000033.1 coordinate 3,738, forward strand.
TCGGGATATCCGACGGCTGACGAAGCCCGGAAGGATCTTCGCCGGTTCGATCAGCGGCGACCCGGCACCAGTTCCTGGATGTTCTAAACCGGCAACAGCCCAATCTTCTGAAGCAAACCGCTCGTGGACCAAAGCCACGGGCGGTTTTTTTATCCCCGGGAGGAGGCCAGTTCCAGCTGATGACTCGTTTCGGTGACAACGTCAGGGGACCGTGTGACGGGAATGCGCCAAATCTGATGTCGTATCGCTTCAGAGGGACCCGCGAGAGTGATCAATGGGTGTACGCTTTGAAGAACAAACGAACCTTTGACCCGGGCGGCAATCGGCGTAACCCTCGCCGACAACGGGAGGAACGACAGGCATGTACTTGCGACGAATTGTGGTCTTGCTGCTGATGGCAGCGATGGTGTTGCCGACCGCGCTTGCGGCGAGTCCGGCTCTGGCCGGGTCGCAGGCGGGAAGCGACGACGACCTGTTCCAGACCTACCTGGCGAGTATCGATGGTGTGACGCCGGTGGCAGGGCCGATGGACGGTGAACTCGCGCTGGACGGTAGCGAGAGCAATTCACAGTCTCTCGGTGTCGATTTGGCCGATGCTCTGATTCAGGTCGATTTCACCGTGCCAGAGGTGGCGGATGGAATGATCTGGGCGGTCTCCGTGGCATTTCGGCAACGTGACGAAGGGTTTCACTACCTCGTCATCTGGCCGGACGGAGCCTGGAGCTTTGCTCCGTTCGGCGGTGGCGCGATCCAGTCGGGCGGTGGGGTGGTCGTGGGTCCCGCGGGCACGACCGTCGGGCTGAGTATCGTGGCGGCGGGAGACACCGCGTACGTTGGCATCGATGGCGCGTATTTGACGACGCTGGATCTCAGCAGCTCGGTCGATCCGGGAGATATCACGCTGTCGGCGAACCTGATCGGCACGGCGGATCAAACGATGACGCTCGGCTACAGCGGTTTTGCGGCGTGGGCGTTGGAGAGCGGTTCGCTGACTCCGGCAATCGAGACGCCGGTGGCGACTGTCGCGCCCACCGAGACAGGCCCAGCGCCGACCGTGACGCCGACCGAGGCGGCGCCGGTACCGACTGTTGCGCCGACCGAAGCGGCGCCGGCGCCGACTGTTGCGCCGACCGAAGCGGCGCCTGCACCGACCGAAGCCGCAACCGAAGCCGCAGTGCCGACTTTGGAACCCGTGCAGGAGACTCCTGCGGCGCCAGCGGCGGACGATGAAGCTGTCTTCAACGCCTATCTACGGCAATCGCTTTCCAGCCCGATTCTGCATGGCCCGGAAAGTGGCACGATCGTCCACGAACCTGATGTGGTGACGTTCTACGACACTGGCGTAGAGGCGACCGATTTCATCGCCAGGATCGAGTGCCTGGCGGGACGATCGGCGGCAGAAGGGTTCTGGGACTGTGGAATCATCTTCCGAAGCGGCGAGGGAGGCCACTACCGGCTCGGGTATGTCTCTGATGGTTACTGGTTCCACAGTCAGGGACCCGAGCAGCCGTTGGCGTCCGGCAATGACGGACCGGTATTGTCGACCGCGGATGCCAAGGTGGTCCTGAACCTTGTGGCCGTCGGCGACAAGGGGTATTTCGGCATCAACGATCAGTTCATCTCGGCACTCGACCTTTCGGGCATCACGACGGGAGGGCGAATCGAGCTGGCCTCGGCGTTCTATGCAGACACGTACATCGAGAATGGCGGCGTCGCGTTCGAGGACTTCATCGTCTGGTCGCTCGACGAAGAGGTCGCGCAGCCTTCTCCCACGGCGGGGGGCATCGGGCTGGAACCCACGCCGACAACCGAGGGCGGCTTCGTGACGGCGACTGCCGATCAGACTCCAGTGACGGCCGAAACACCGGTGGAAAGCCCGACCACTGAGCTGGTTGGCGTGACCGGTAGCCAATACACCAGCCCCACGTATGGGTATTCGCTGACCTGGCCCGCCGGCTGGAGTGTCGACAGCTCGAGCTCTGACGGTTCGGTCGACATTTTGGGACTGAGCAACACCTCAGTGCTGGTCGATCTGATTGGGGAGCCATGGGCCGCCGCGGACGGTAGCTGTTTCGACAGGCTTCTGCTGTATTACCAGGGGAATGCGGAGTACAGCGATATTCAGGGTGCAATGGACAGCGCGAGCGCTGCGCCGGGCATCTGGGATATCACCGGCATCATTACGATGAACTACACGAATGAGTCTGGTGAGACCACCGCCTACGTCAACTATGTCTCCTGCTCGGCGATACCGGGTCAGGAGGCGATTGTGACGCTGGAACAGTTCGTGCCCGTCACCGAGTTCGGGGCGAATTCAGATGCGATGGACGAGCTGCGGGGGTCATTCTCGATCGGCGGCGGGGGGCTTGCGCCTGCCGCGACCGTGACTCCGGGAACGACGCTCACGGATCCGACCGCCACACCCGGATTCAGCGAGCCGACGGCGACGCCCGGATTTGCCGCGCCGACTTCAACGCCTGGCTTCAGCGAGCCGACCGCAACCGCAGGCACCGGGACGGTGGTTGAGACGCCGACCACCACGGCGGGACAACAGACGGTGAATGTGGTGGGGAACACCTACACCAGCCCAACGTTCGGCTATTCGCTGACGTGGGACGAGACGTGGCAGGTGGTGGCGGAGGAATCGACCGAGGGGATCGACTTCCTGCGCATCTCGACCGATACGCTGACGGCCGATCTGTATGCGGCGGCGAGTGAGAACAGCCCACAACAGTGCATCGACGAGCTCTTCAACTACTACGTGAACGATGAGCTGTACACCAATGTGACGTACGCCACCGGCTCGGATGGGCAACCGATCCTGCAGGATTTCGGGACGTATGCTCACGCCGTCATTTCGTTCACGCGAACACTGGACAATGGCCAGACGATCGAGCAGTTCAGTGAAGCGACCTGTTTTCGGATGGACCAGCCGGGAGCCGTGGTGATTCTCGAGGTGTACATGCCCCCCGCGGACTACGTTTTGCAGCGAGGAGCGATTTCCGCATTGCAGGAGGGGCTGGTTGTGCCGGGGCAGCCGGCGGTGCAAATTCCTGAGGTTGCGCAGACTCCCGTAGCCGTGACAACCGAGGAGGCGGGAACGGAGACGGTCGTTGCGCCGCCCGAGGTGGAAACAGTGGAGAGCGTGACGTTCTTTCTGGCGCCGGTTGGCAACAGCGGCATCCAGGGCACCGGAACAATCGAAGCACAACCTCGGCTGGTGACAGTCACGGCGATCGTCATCGGGGGATCGCCGGGAGACACCGTGACGATCCAGCGAGGAAGTTGCTCGACCATTGGGTCGGGAGCAGAGCCCGATTACATTGTTGGCGAACTGGATGAGACCGGTCTCCTGCGGTCCGACCTGCGCGTGCGACTGGCAGCGCTGGTTGGAGAGGAACCGTACTCGGTCGTCGTGTACCCGAGTGGAGACGAATTTACGCAGGCTCTGGCTTGCGGCGAAATCAGTTAGGAGATCATTCGATGCGCAAACGTTTCCTGTGGCTGCTGACTGCGTTGCTGGTGGCGGCCGCGTCGCTGGTGGCGATGCCGGTATCGGCGCAGACGGCGTACACCAGTCCGACCTATGGCTTTTCGGTGACGTTACCGGCGGGCTGGACGATCGATTCGCAAACCAGCGATGGTCGCACCGATGTGCTTCGGTTCAGCAATCCAGAGGTCGTCGCGTTTCTGACCGCCTATGCGAGCGATGAGACGCCGGCGGACTGCATCGAGTCGATGGTGGAGACGATTCAGGGGCGTCCGAACCATGACAATTTCGCGTTTGCCGTGCCGATCGCCGAGCAACCGGGAACGGCGTCGGCGACCTTTGGGTATACGTTCATCACCGCCGCCGGTGAGCAACTGGCGGGACGAGACCGGATGACCTGCTGGGAGATCGAGGAAGGCGGGATGGTCCGGCTGGAGTTTCTGGTGCTGGAGAACGATCTCCAGGCCCAGGAAGCGGCGATCGAGGAAGTCGAGACGGCGGTGAATGTTGCCGTGCAGCCATTGCTTGCGGCGGAGGCTCAGGGTTTGCCGGCGGCGACGCCGTTGCCATCGGAGCCAGCGGTCGCGACCGAGACGGCAACGAGCGAGGCAACAGTCACCGAAGCGCCCGCAACGCCCGCCGCCGAGGAAGGCGCCTTCGAGGAGGCTGCGACGCCGGAACCCACGTCAACCGGGACAGTTAGCGAGCCTTCCCCGCCTTCGGATGACGAAATCGTTTCACCGAACATCACGGGAAATAGCTATGTCAGTCCGAGCTTCTCGTACGGGTTGACGTGGAGTGACGACTGGACTGTGAGTGGCGAAGAGTCGGATACGCGCGGCGACTATCTCGGACTGGAGCATGCGGACGGGATATTCGCCGACCTGATCGGCGAGCCGTATCCGGCAGACACGGGCAACTGTTTCGACTTCATCGTCGACTACTACTCCAATCACGAGGACTATACCAATGTCGTCGGGACGATGGACTCGGTGAGCGCGGCGCCCGGTTTGTGGGATTACACGGGCGTGATGCTGGCGACGACGACGTCGAGCAGCGGCGCGTCGCTGGATCTGGTCAATTACCTTTCGTGCTCTCACGTTCCGAATGAGCTGGCGATCGTGAGTCTGGAACAGGTCGTCCTCCCGGATCTGTTCGACCAACTCAGACCGGAGATGGACGCGCTGCGGCAGGGCTTTGTGATCTCGACGCTGGTGGAGACGACCCCTGAAGGCCAGGTGGCGCCATCCCCGACGCCGGAGGCGACGGCAGCAGGGACGGTGACGCCGAGCGGCACTCCCTCGTCCGGCGCCACGACGGCAGGCAGCGCAGTGGCAGGCTCGACGTACACGAGTCCGACGTATGGCTACCGGCTGACATGGGACGATACCTGGATCGTGAACGAAGAGTCAGCAGAGGGCCGGGACTATCTGAGTCTGGACAATGGCGCGGTGGTGGCGGAGTTGCTGAGCGAGGAGTGGGTCCCAGGCACGGGCAACTGCTTCGAGTGGATCGTCGAGTTCTATGCCACGCACGCCGACTACTCGGATGTGCGAGCTTCTCAGGATGCGGTGAGCGCAGCGCCCGACAACTGGGAGATCACTGGCGCCATCGCCATGAGCCAGGCGGACGGCACCGGGGAGCGCATCAACTACGTGGCATGTTCGGAGATTCCGGGCCAGGATGTGATCGTCAGTCTCGAGCAATTCGTTTATCCAATCGACGCACCGGGCCAGCTGACGGCAATGGATGCCTTGCGGGAAGGATTCAGCCTGACCTGACCGTCTCCATCATCGAGGCACGATATGTCGCGACCCGGCTTCTCCTATGGGGCCGGGTCGAACAGTTCCAGGCGGAAGTCGATGAGCGAGCTGAGCTCGAAATCGGCAATGCAGTAGCGGCGGTCGCCAGCAAGCTCCGGGGCTGGAATAGCGATGCAGCGCATGCGCGCTGCTTTGGCGGCGAGCACGCCGGCAGGAGAATCCTCGATTGCCAGGCATCGATCGGGGCTGACGCCGAGTCTGCGGGCGCACTCGATGTAGACGGCGGGGTGCGGTTTTCCGTAGGGCTCGTGTTCGGCGGACTGGGTGACGGCGAAGTGGCCGGCAAATCCGAGCCGCGAAAGGACCGCGGCGATGATTTCCGAGGAGGACGAGGACGCCAGTCCCACCAGCAGGCCGGCGTCGATGATCGATCGAATGGCGGCGGCGGCCCCCGGCATTGGTTCGCCGCGTTCCGCGACAAGGGCAATCACCTCGCGCGTGATGACGGCCTCCACTTCGCGCTTGGTCGGCGATTTCCAGGGATGGCGGGCATACCAGAACTCGACGACCTCATCGGTGCGGAGACCCATGGTGAGGAGACCATCTTCCTCGACCATTGGGACGCCGATCGCGTTCATGGCGCGCGTCTCGGCAACACGCCAGAGGGGCTCGGAATCGATGAGCACTCCGTCCATATCGAAGATCACGGCGTCGATGGGGCGTGGTTGGTCGAGCGTCGTCATTGCGGCAGCATAGCCCAAGAGCGTTTCGGACCACCGACGGCCGATGGTGGGATGGGCGGAGACACTCAGGGCGCCTGGAACTTTTTTAGCGGTACTGCCGGTTTTCCGTCCACTTCATGAAGAAATAGAGGATGACGAAACCGCCGACTGCCGCGCCGACGAGTGCGACAGCGCTGCCAACGAGCTCGAGTCCTGCTTTCCAGAGGGCCCAGCCGATGCCGTATCCGATCAGTGCGCCGAGAACGACGCAGACCGCCCAGACGAGAACAAACTTCCATCCCGGCATCGGGAACCATCCTTGTGGTGTGTTCGGTTGCCGAGGGTATTGTGACATGCTGAGAGGCCGAGAGGAAAGAATCGGGGGTCCGCGTCCAGAGAGGGTGGCATCGGAGGACGAGTGTGCCGCTGGCAATGAGAGACCCTACGACTGCGCTCAGGGTGACGGTGGGGGCGTGGCAGGAGGGTGGCAGACATGGGGTCGGCGGCTGCCAAGGGGGTGGTAGGCTTCGAGTTGGCAGACTGGGGACAGGATTGGTGGGATGCCTGAAGAAGTAACGACACGGCTCGAGAACTTGCTGGACAGGACGATCGATTTCGGCTGGGTGATTGTGCTCAGCCTGGTCATATTGTGGGTGACCAAGCGGGTGCGGCGGCATATCAGCGATGTCGTGCTAAGGCGGGGCGGCGATGCAAACCTCGTCACGATCATCGACAACATCGTCCGCATTGCGATCTTCACCATCATCGGGCTGATGATCATCGGCACGTTGACCGGGGATACGGCATCGTCGGTGACGGCAATCGGGTTGATCACCGCCGCGATATCGCTTTCGCTTCAGGATGTGCTGCGGAACTTTGTTTCGGGGCTGTATCTGCTGATCGAGCGGCCGTTCAAGACGGGAGATACGATCCGGATCGCCGATCAGGGCGGGAAGGTCGAGCGAGTGGATATCCGGACGACGGTGATCCGCAATGCAAAGCAGGAAGAAGTTTTCATCCCCAACTTCAACGTGTTCTCGCAAGTGGTACGACGGCAGACCTCGCTGGAGCCGCACAAATACACGATCACTTCGCCTTATCCGGTGACCGAGACGTACGACTCGATCTGGAGCGCGGCGATCAGCGTGCAAGGCGGACAGCAGCAACAGCCGCCAACGGTTCAGATCTCGGGGGCAACGGCGGATAGCGTCGAATTCGAGGTCATTCTCTGGGATCCGTATGGCAAGAACCGCTCAGATGCGTTCATCGCTGCCGTGAAGGCGAACCTGGAAAAGGCCACCATCAAGTACCTGCCGCCGTCGTAGGGTTTGTCAGCTCGTGGGTTGCTGCAATCCAAGCGCGCTGGCAAGACTGGCGACGTACTCCGCTTCTTCCTGCGTCACCTCGACGCTGCCAAACCCCAGGAAACCGCCAGTTCGCGCGGCGTGGACGGCGGCGCGGGCGGCATCGAGCAGGGCTGCAGCGAAGGCATCGACGTCGGCTGATTCGGCCTTATGGGCGAGGACTGCCTGGGCTTCAGTGGCTGCCCGGAGTCCCTGGGCGATGATTTCGTCACGATGACCGGGATCGCTCACCCGGCTGATATCAAAATCATCGGGTTGTGTTTGATCGATAGCCCTGAAAATCGATGTGAGCAATGAGTCTTCGGCGCGGGCCATTGCCTGGGCAAAGCCCTCTACGCCATCGATCATCTCGACCATGGATCCCGTCATACCCTCCGGCTGGCTGGCTACGGCCCCGGCAATGACATAGACGGGGGCATGCTGGATCAGGCGAAGCTCCGCCTCTGAGAAATCGTCGATCGTGGCCACGCGCTTGCTCCTTGTCCGTCCGGGAATGCCATTCATTCCGGTGGAAGTATGGCGGCAACGAGTGCCGGTGGCACCCGCCAGGTCGCGGTCTGCTCGAATGCGAAGGCGTATCCAAGAAGATCGATGTCAGAAAGATAGGGTCCGACCAGGGTGAGACCGGAGGGAATGCCTTCCGCGGTGGCCCCGTGGGGGATGGATATGGCCGGGAAACCGGAGAGGGCGTACTGAAGCGAAAACAGATCGTCGACGCTGAGCAGGAGATCGACATGGTTTTCGGCGAAGAGCGCGTCCATGTACTCTCGCGCGGCGCGACGCATTGATTCTCCGAGCGTCGAGGTCTCGACGTCGGTGAGGGGGCAGTTTGCGGCTTCGATGAGACGCTCCTGACCGTAGGGCATCAGCCAGGGGCTGGATTCGTTGAACGTCGTGATTTCGTCGAGAGACTCGAACTCAGCATCGACCCGGGTAAGCCAGTCATCGACGCCGTGGCGCATATCGCAAGAGAGGAAGGTGCCGACGTCGAGCGACGGGAACTCGGGTGGGCGAATGACCGTCACGGTGGCGCCGGCGCCCTCGAGGGCCTCGACTTCTTCCCACAGGTCGTACATATCGAGCTGGTCTTCGTCCGACAGCTCGGAATCGAAGGCGATGATGCCGACCGATGCGCCCTGCAAGTGATCGCTGTCGAGACTGGCGGAGAAATCAGCACCGATCAGCGCGGCGGCTGCGCTGGTTCGCGGGTCGCCGAGATCGCCGCTGCCGGCGAGAACGGTCATTGCCAGGGCGACATCGGTGACGGTGCGGCCGATTGGACCGGCGGAGTCGATTTCATTGGCGATGGGGATGACCATGTCGCCGCTGATCAGACCGAGGCTCGGTTTGAAGCCGACCCCGCCGGACCGGGCGGAGGGGGAGATGATCGAGCCGATTGTTTCGGTGCCGATGGCCAGGGGAGCAAGATTGGCGGAGATCGCGACGGCGGAGCCTGTGCTCGATCCACTGGGATCGAGCCAG
>JBFWRO010000034.1:0-12444 GCA_050248865.1 Thermomicrobiales bacterium
GATCATGTACTCCCGTATTCGCAGAATGGCTGCCATAGCGACGATCCTGCTTGTCAGCTTCCTGGCATTCACCGCCAGTCCTGCCGCGCAGGCCCAGGGCGACGGCACCGCGCCGACGAGTTCCACCGCGTTGATGGTTCAGCAGGTGGGTCAGGCAGTGGTCACCGTCATCAACGAGCAGGTCTTCGAGGGAATAGCTGACCCGGTGCCAGCGGGTTCAGGCACCGGATTCGTGATCGATACCGCTGGGCACATCGTCACCAACTGGCATGTGGTCGTCGGCGGTGCGAGCTTTCAGGTCATATTCTTCAACGGCGAACGGCGGCCCGCGGTTCTCGTCGGATCCGATGAGCTCAGCGATCTTGCCGTGATACGCGTCGACGGCGATATGCCAGCGACGGTCCCGTTCGGGGACTCGGATGCGCTCTTTCCCGGTGAGACGGTCCTTGCAATTGGCTCACCTTTTGGATCCTTTACCAATACGGTGACTCAAGGCATCGTCAGCGCGTTGGGACGCAATCTCGAAAACAGTGGTTACACGAACCTGATCCAGCATGACGCCGCGATCAATCCCGGCAATTCCGGTGGTCCGTTGTTCAACATGCGGGGCGAGGTGGTTGGCGTCAATACGCTCGGCGTGCAGGAAATCAACGGCCAGCCTGTGCTCGGGCTCTACTTTGCGGTGCCGTCGAGCACGGTCGTGTCGATTGTGGAACAGCTGATCGCCGAAGGCGAGGTTCGCTATCCCTTTTTCGGCATTGTCTACCGGACGATCACCTGGCAGCTTGCCGCTCAGGCCGGACTACCCGTTGACAACGGCGTCTATGTGACCGAAGTGACGCCAGGAGGACCAGCGGAGGCCGCTGGAGTGATCGCGGGTGACATCGTTGTCTCGATCAACGGTGAGGCCATTACCGATCAAAACGCATTCTCCGAGATCCTTTTCGAACATGTCCCAGGTGAAACAATCGACGTCGACATTCTGCGTGACGGCTCGACCCTGACGGTGTCTATTCTTCTCGGTGATCGAGAGGCGTCGCTTTCGCAGCAATAACCCGCCGGGCATCAAAGTCTCGCATGACCCGCCGGGTCGATCGCGTCAACAGCGGGGCATTCGTGCGATGTCGGCGTACGTACGTACCGTAAACTGGGCCCGGATGGATATGTCATCTGGTCACGCCAGCGGCTATGCTGGAATCAGACGACTTTTCGAGGGGATTTACCCGGGACGTACGTCGATGAATGCCGCTGGTTCGCTGGTCAACGTTTTCCTGATCTTCCTGGCCGTCGCTGGTGTCCTCGTTCTGGTGAACGGGCTGATCGACGTTGGGTTCCAGTCTCTGCGCAGCCATATCGAATCGATGCTGCATTACCCCGGCCGCGCAGTGACTCGCCAAAAGGCAAAGACCGCTTCGCTGCCTCCCCGTTGAGTCGACTCCCTCGATCGTTTCCTCACGCGGCGGTTGCCTCGCGTACTCGAAACGCGCCGCGAATGGCTCGGATCTGCTGCGCGATCACGGCGAGTCCTGATATGGCGCCTCGACCGCCAGCGCGTTGACCATCTCGAAATTCCCGCAGATGGGCGGTGTGTCGCAGGTGTCGATCGAGGTCGATCTCAAAGTTTCGCCGATGAATCTGTAATTCGACTTCAGTTCGCATCGTCATACCTCTTATTTCGTTTGTGCCAACATATTTCGCTAACGGTGGCGGCGGGCGGTTTCATCCCAGCGCCTCAGCAATAAGACTATGTATGGGACATGCGTCCGGCATCGACCAACTGGCAGATTTCGATGTCGACGATGCGACGTACATAGTTCTGGCAACAGTCAACACGACTGGTGCCATCACTCCCTGGCATCCCGGAGCATACGTGGGCCCGCCGTTCAACTTGGATGGCGAACCAGCCTCGACCACTTGGCACTTGCGTTCACCCCGCTTCCGATCCCTGGGTGCTGGCGAGATGTTGACGCCCGCGTGCTGTACGCGTCTAATGCCTCAGGTCCCGCGGGGCGATTGGCTCGAAGATGTTGGGGAAGCTATTCATGGTCGAGATTGCACAGCAAACGTCGCTGCGGCCGGTCATCAACTTGTCGGGGCCGCTGACGATGTACGGGTCGTCGATCAGTAGCCAGGCGGTGGCCGACGCAACCGCACAGTCACTCCTGCACCACTGGGACATGGATGCGCTGTCCCGCCGCACGGGCGATTTGATTGCTCGCTGGAGCGGCGCCGAGGCGGGGATGCTGACGTCGTCGTCCGCATCGGGCATGACCCTGTCTGCCGCTGCCTGCATGACCGGGCTGGACATCGGACGAGTTGGGCAACTTCCTGACACGAACGGCATGCGCAACGAGGTCGTCATCCAGAAGGGACATGCCGTCAATTTTGGCGCACCGCTCGAGCAGGTGCTCCGCTTGGCGGGCGCCACCGTACGGGAAGTCGGCACGGTCAACCAGACCACGCCCGCGGCAATCCGCCACGCCCTGGGACAGAACACCGCCGCCGCGGTGTTCGTCATTTCACATCATACGGTCCAGTATGGCTATGTCGGTCTCGAGGAGTTCGTCGCCCTCTGTCACGAGAGCGAGGTGCCGGTTATTGTCGATGCTGCGGCGCAGGATCTGCAGATCGAGCGCATCGTGGCCAGCGGCGCCGACCTGATCGTGATGAGCGTGCAGAAGTATCTCTCCGGCCCGACTGCGGGCATCGTCTGCGGGAAGAGCGATCTGGTGAAAGCCGTCGAATGGCAGAGCCAGGGCATTGGCCGGACGATGAAAGTGGGTAAGGAGGGGTATTTCGGAACGATCGCGGCGTTGGAAGAACGCATCAGCACCAATCTTGCTGACTGGGAACAAAAACAGTACGAGAAAACCGCCTACCTCGCAGGGATTCTGCAGGGTCTCCCCGGGGTCAGGGTCTCGATCGAAAAAGACAAAGTGGGACAGCCGGTGCATCGCGTGCGCCTCGAGATAGACGAGACGGCCGCCGGAATCAACGCCGAGGGCATTTGCGCGGCTCTGGTTCGCTGCACGCCGTCGATCAAACCCCGCGCTCATCACACCGATGAAGGATGGTTCCTCCTCGAACCAGTCCATGTCACCAGCGAGGAAATGGACTATGTTGCCCGGGAGTTACGTCGCATCGTCGGGTAAGTGTCCAGGCCACCAGCGTCGAGTTGCCGTTTGTACAAAATCGCGGCACGCAAGACCAGTCGATGGTCGAGTGGGCAGAATGGCATCGATGATGAATTCGAATCGCACTTTCGGTTGATTAAGACATAATGCGATTGAAAGGACAGATGAAAGGAAGAACGAGTGGCTGAGTATTCCATTGTCGTCCGTGGCGCCAGGGTGATCGATCCGGCGCAAGGGATCGACAAGATCGATGACATCGCCATTACCGATGCCAGGATCAGCGGCATCGGCGACTATGCCGCGGCCTCCGCGGAAACGGTCATCGACGGGAGCGGAATGGTCGCCAGTCCGGGATGGATCGATCTGCATGTTCATTGCTTCACGGGCGTCAATGTCTACGCCGGTTTGCCGGGTGCCGGCTCGGTCGATGCCGATACCGACTGCGGTATCGCCACCGGAGTGACCACCGTGATCGACGCCGGCACCTCAGGCGCCGGGACGTGGGGAGCCTTTCGGGATCTCGTCGTGCAGAGGCATCAGACACGGGTGCTCGGCTTCATGAATGTCTCGCTGATGCCCCGCTTCGGTCCGCGTCATGGTGATTGGCAGAACTTTAGCCAGGGAGTGACGATTCGGCTGGCGGAGCAGGAAGCCAAAGCCGGCCTCTGCCTCGGCATCAAAGTCCTCGCCAGTCAGAACCACTGCGGGAACCTGGGAATCATTCCGATGCAGCTTGCCGTGCAGGCATCCCGCCTCTCAGGAACCGGGTTGATGGTCCATCTCGGCGAGGCGCCACCCATCATTCAGGACGTGCTGAATCTGATGGACGACGGCGACATCCTCACGCATTGCTTCAAAGGCACGGCCGGCAATCTGCTCGGACGCGACAAAAAGCCGATTCCGGAAACACTCGCCGCGGTCGAGCGCGGCGTCAAGTTCGACATCGGACACGGCCAGTCGAGCTTCTCATTCGAAACCTGTCGGTATTGCCTCGATGCCGGACTTCCAATTCATGCCATTTCGACCGATCTGCACACCGGGAATCTCAACGGTCCGGTCTATGACATGGCGACAACCATGACCAAATTCCTTCACCTGGGACTGGACCTGCCCGAGGTCATCCGGCTGAGCACGATCTCGCCCGCTGAGCTTATTCATCGGGAGCACGAAATCGGTACGCTCCACGCCGGCAGGGAGGCTGACGTCACCCTTTTCCGCGTGCTCGACGGAGATTTCGAAGTGGTCGACTCGGAGAAGCAGAAGGAACGAACCAGCCGGATGTTGAAGGTCGAACACACCATCCGGGCCGGGAAGTTGGTTCATTCCGCTGCTGCCTGAGGAATCGTCATCCGATCGTATGCCACTCGGTGGCGATCCTGGAAACGAGGCCGTCATCGACGGTGATGCCCAGTCCGGGAGTATCGGGCACCTGGATTCGATCGTGGCGATACCACGATTTCGCGTCGCCGACATCGACCGCGTGCATCAGCGGACCGCCCATTTCGACGGTAACAACGTTCGACAGCGCCGCAGCGAGATGCAGTCCAGCGGCTGAAGCGATCGAGCTTTCGACCATCGTGCCAACCTGCGTTCTCATGCCCGCCGCCCTGGCGATGGCATCCACCGCGACGCCGTTCCGCAGACCGCCGCACTTCATCAGTTTGATATTGATGAAATCGGCGGCTTCGAGTTGGGCGACTCGCAATGCGTCGCTGGCGCCCAGACATCCTTCGTCGACCATGATCGGCGCGCCGGTCACCCTGCGAACTCGCGCCAGCCCTTCGAGATCGTGCTTGTTGACCGGTTGCTCGTAGTAGTCGACCTTTGCCCCGTGAGCGGCACGAATCGCCTCGATCGCCAGCTCGGCAGATTGCCAACCCTGGTTTACGTCGACCTTCAGCCCGACTGCCGAACCAACGGCCGCTCGCACCGCCAGAATCCTCCGGGCGTCGAGCGCAGGGTCATGGCTCTCGCCAACCTTGAGCTTGATGGTGCGAAAACCTGAAGAAACGTGTTCCTCCGCTGCTGTCGCCATTGCTTCGGGCGTATCGATGCTGACCACGCGGGAAATCGTCAGCGCTCCGGCCTCGCGTCCGCCCAGCAACGCCCAGACGGGCATGCCGGCGATCCGGGCCACGACGTCGTGGAGGGCGATATCGATCGCCGCCATCGCCGCGGGCGCACCGCCAAGCGTCGCTTCCATGCGAGTTCGGGCGGCATCGATACGACGGGCATCGAAACCAAGCAGCCACGGCGCTACGCTGCGCAGATTCGCGATAACGCTCTCCCATGTTTCGCCAGTGACATCAGGATCAGGGGTGGCCTCACCCCAGCCCGTTTCCCCGCTGGCGAGAGTGACACGCAGGAGCACCGACGATGTGTGGGTATAGGTCGCATACGCGATGGCGAAGGGTTCGATCAACGGTAGCCGAACCGGAACCACATCGATTCGCTCGATGGTGGGCGGATGTTTCATCGGCAACCCCCCAGCTCGGCCCGGCCGCTGCGCGTGAGGACCAGCGCAGGCAGGTCATGTTGGCTCGGCGACGACCGGGAAACAAATCCCGTGATCCTGTAGCCTGCATCGAATGCGCTTTCGAGTGCTTCCCGCAGCGCGTATCGCCAACCGAGTGCCCGGTCCGGGTCGGATTGCACGAGTGCGTCGATATCGTCCGGAATGGTGATCTGCAATTCCTCACCGGGGTGAGAGGACGGTTCTCCGCCCGCAAGCACGCGCTGCACCCGTTCTGATCGAACGGGCCAGGAGATGTGGATCCGGTCAGTCGGCATTCCGCCGTAGAGCCCGGTCCCATATGACGCCCCGTATCTGTTTCGCTCGTAGCGGTCGCCGATGGCGCCAAGTTTGCCGAAGTTGAGCCGGGCATTGGCCGAACGCAGCGGGTCGACGGTCCAGGTTACCTCCTCGAAGCCACGCTGAATGGCCAGGGCTCCCTGAAGTCGCTTCAGCAGCGTCGCCAGCCCCGAACGCCTGTATCCGGGGTGGATAGCCATCATGTCTGAACACAGGCGCGGTCTTCCATCGACGTACCCGCCGAAGGCGGTGACAAATCCGGCCAGAGTTACGCGGCTGATTGACACGTCGAACACACCGATGACGTCGCCCCCTGATTCTGGAAGCGCGACGAGCATCGAAGCGGCCATCAGATCAAGGTCGGAAACGCCGAAGACCTCTCGCTGCAGCCGCTCCACATCAGCGAGCTCCTCGATCGTCCGCACCAGGCGGAATGCGAAGTGAGGCGCGTCGAGTCGTTGCCAGCGACCGACGCCCTCGCCTGAGATCGGCCGAAACCCGGCGTCTTCGGGTCCGGCGATCAGACAGGAAGCCGGTTTCGGACCTGAATCGAGCGACATCATTACCCCGCGAGCTCCCGCACCAGGTGCGGTTTCGGAAGGCACGTACCAGGATCAATGCGGGGCGCCTCCAAAAGGCGTTTCATCCCGGAAATCGTCTCACGCCCGAGGCATCCGCGCGTTCTACAAGCACAAGGCTGAAGCGTGGCGGCGCCGGCAACCCGCTCTCCTTCGATAAGCGCAACGACGACTCGCGGTAAAGACGTCCGCGAGCAAGGTGGTCGAGATGAACATCGCACTTGGGCGTCGCCGGCTGGTCATCAGCTTCATAGTCGATCAAGTCGATCCGGTTGGCCACCGGTTTCCCGTTGCGGACGCTGCCAGCGACCGCGAACTGGCCAGCCTGGAGGCTGAGCGAATGGCTCGGTTCGACCGCACTCGCTGGACCTCCAATGCGGCATTGTACGGCGTCGGATATCCGCGATAACCGGCCAGTCGCCTGCAACCCGGTCGATCGAGCCGCGGTGAACCATTCCACGAACACTTCTTTTTTTCTCCTCCACCCCTTTTCGCAACGTGAGAGCGTCCAAAATCCGGACGCTCTCACGCTTTGTCGCGTCCGCGATCCGGGCCGGACGGCTGCAGGAAATCAGGAAGGTCGAATGCCACGCTGGGAGGTTCCACTCGCAAAATCTCGCTGTCATTCCAGGCTTCCGGACTTTCCAGAGGTTCGAGATGAATCGTCACCTCGGCTCCCGGAATCGCCGCATCGACCTTTGCTTCGATGCTCAGCGCGATATCGTGTGCCGCCTTCAGTGAGGTGACTCCCGGCAGCAACACATGGAAGTCGACAAATCGCGTTGCCCCCGCCTTGCGGGTGCGGAGCGCGTGAAACGTTGCGCCATCGGTGAGTGCATCGTGAACCGCCGAGCGGACGAGTTCCTCCTCGTCTCGTGGCAGGGATCTGTCCATCAGTCCATCGAACGATGTCCCCAGCAACATGACGCCAGTACGCACGACGTTGAGCGCGATGACCAGCGCGATGATGGGATCCAGCCGCGCGTATCCCGTCACGGAGACGAGGAGGAGTCCGGCAATGACCCCGACCGACGTCCACACATCGGTCATCAGATGCTTGCCGTCGGCCTGCAGCACGATGGAGTCGTGTTCGGCCCCGGCTCTGAGCAGGATCCGGGCAACGAGGAGATTGACAAACACGGAGACAGCCGTGATTGCGGTTCCCACGCCAACCGACTCCAAAGAGCGCGGCTCGACAATCCGCTGAAGCGCGTACCAGGCGATGGCCCCGCCGGCCAGTAGAATCAGACCGCCCTCTACCGCGCTGGCGAAGAATTCGATTTTCTCGTGCCCATAGTTATGACTTCGGTCTACGGGGCGCACGGAATACCAGAGCGCGAAAAGTGCCGTAATTGCCGCCACCAGATTGACCGACGACTCGATCGCGTCCGAGAGCAGGCTGACGGAACCGGTCACGCCGTACGCGCCGAACTTCAGGAACAGGGTGACAATCGCCGCGGCAATCGACAGCCATGCCCATCGCACGAGACTGGTGCGAGGTTTACCCGTTTCTGCAGGTGAAGCCTGTGGGAGAGCCGCGGATTCCATGGCGGGAGTCTACGTGCCCCAACGGAGATATGTCACAGCAAATGGGTATGTCTGCTGACGCGTCGGGTCAGTCGACAAGCGCATCGAGAGCGCGCTGCAACGCCCGAAGATATCCAAATGAGGATGTTCCCGGCTTCAATTGTGCAGCGGGAATGCGGGAGAGCGTGCGGGCCAAACCGTGAACCTGTTCCTCCAGACGCTCCGCATCGAATGGGGCAGCCCAGGCCGCCGCTGCCGCCGCCGCCAGGGCGTCCCGATCTTCGGCGTTCCCGGCCGCAGCCTTGGCGATGAGATCGAGCAGTCCAATCGCATCGAGTTCCTGACCGTGAGTCTCTTGAACCGATCCCGACCGGCGAATCTCTCCAAGCTTGAGCGCCGCGGACTCCGGAGAGTCGTCGAAAGTGGCCGTCCTCAGCAACCGGCCAAGGCGCAGGGCCTCCAGCGCCGGCAGGCCATCGGCGACGATAGCGTCCCGCAGCGCCAGTTGGGCGTGAGTGGGGAGGCCCTGCAGCGCGCGACTCTGTTTTTCGCTCAACCGGCCGCTGCGAATGTCGTCCTGAATCGACTCAGGCAGTTTTTCGGTGCCAAGCAACTGAAAAAGGCGACTGCGCTTGAGAGCGATTGCAGCGGCAACGTCCTCCCAGGGCGCGTCGTTCATCTGCGATTTCAGGGCCCGCAACGCCGCTGCGCGATCGATCGCATTCAGATCTTCGCGAACGATGTTCTCCATCAGCTGCTGGACGAGGATTCGCTCGCCGTCGACCTCACGCACGATTGCCGGAATTACCGTCAGATGCGCCTCCCGGCTGGCCCTCCACCGTCGCTCGCCATGAACGATGACGTAGATGTCGTCGGCTTCGTCATACCGCACCACAATGGGTTGCAGCACACCCTCGGCCGCGATGCTGTCGACGAGCTCCCGCATGCGGTTCTGGTCGAAGTTGCGGCGAGGCTGCGAAGGGTCAGGGACGATGCGATCGAGGCGAATTTCCTTGGCTGACGCAAGCTCGGCGACGCCGGAAGCGCGTGGCCGGGTGTCCGTGAAGAGGGAGTCGACCGTAAAACGGCGACGCTGCGCGGGCCGATTCCCGGCGGCTGTAGTCGTGCTAGACATGGAGCCCCTCCGTTGTCTGCATGCCGATGAGGATGTCCTCCGGATGCTGGTCTTGTTCGAGCCAGGCGGCGACATTCCGGTACGCCGTCGCGACGGGTGAGCTGGGCATGTAATGGAGCACGCTCGTTCGCTCGACGATCGACTCGGCGCTCTTGACCGAGAGAGGAATTGCGGGGAGGAGCGGATGGTCTCCGAACGATTCGTCCAGAGCACTGATCATGTCCGCTGCCAGGCGGGACGTGGAATGCACCTTTGTCGGCAGAAACCCCAGCACCCTCAGACTCGGATTGAGCCGGCGAATGCGCTCGACGGTGACAAAGAGTCGCTCGAGCACCATCAGGGACAGCGGATGAGGTTCGATGGGGATGATCAGCTCGTGTGTGGCCACCAGGATATTGACCGAAATGATATTCAGCGCCGGCGGTGAATCGATCAGCACGTAATCCCAGGCGCTCAAGTCGAGCCCGCGAAGGCGGTAGTCCAGCTGGCGTTCGCGTTCGAGCACGTTGAGGAGTTCGAGCTCAGCAGCGGCCAGATCGGGGTGTGCGGGCGCCAGACTGACGCCTGGGATATTCGTCGGGACGATGACATCCGATACGGACAGGGAATCATCGAGTAGCAGGTCGTAGACGGAGACCTGCAGCGAGCCAATATCGGCGCCCGTAGCCATGGTCAGGCTGGCCTGAGGATCGAGATCGACGACCAGCACGCGCCGCCCACGCTCCGCCAGCGCTGCGGCGACGTTCAGGGTGCTGGTGGTTTTGGCGGTGCCGCCCTTCTGGTTGAAGAAGGCGATGATGCGGGTCATGGTGTGGAAACCTCGATGGCCATCGAGTGTACGTACGGACTCAGCAGCAAGATACCATGGGGTCACCAGCGTGGACAACCCGTCACAGCCTATCACGATGCACTGCTCCCTCGCCCCAATAGGGAATTCGCGATCCAGACGTGCACGACGGTCGATGCAATTTCGTCGTACCCGAATCCTGATCCGGCATCCGACGTTTGCGTTGGCGCAGTGATCGGCTCCAGAAGTGACCAGGCGGCTGTCGACTCTCGCGAACTACGTTCGACTATGTAGGTAACGGCGCCGGGCGCAAATACGCAACGTTACGGATGTTTCAGCGTCGCACCGGTGGGATGATGTTTGTGGCGAAGATCGGAGCGATCGCGCCGTAATTGGTTGAACTGGTGCACTTATGAGGAGAGAGATGATGTCAACGGCAGTAATGGAACCCACCTCGATGGAGTCGAGCACTCAGGGGCCGAAGATTTCGTCACTGGTCGAGAGGCTGATGACGATTCACCAGGGTACGCGCAACGGCTACTATGAGATCCTCGCGGACCACGGTTCGATGACCTCGCTCGAGCTTGCGGCGGCAGCGGGCGCGTCTGCCCGGGCGACGCAGGCCTGGCTCGATACGCAGGTAGCCCTGGGCGTGCTCCTGGCCGATAGCCGGTCCACGCCAGCATGGGACCGGCGATACCAGTTGCCGGCGTCCCGCGCCGCGTTGCTGCTCGATCTCGACGATCCCTTTGTTGATGGCGAATACTCGGAAGCCGCATAATCGTTCAGATTTCGTTGTTCCCCCAGCGGCACAGGCCGGACTCCTCACCGAGTCCGGCCATACGCATCACGCAATCGAAAATCGAGACACAATGGTGATTGGGGTTCTTGCTCTCCCAGCGGAAAAGCAAATGTAGTCTCCAGGCGTAAGAGTGCATCCGGCGAGGATGACGCAGGGTCTTCCCTGCAATCGGTGACGACACATCCATTCCCGGGATCAGGGTTCTGGTGCGGTGCCAGACCGACGGCGACAATCAGAAAGGCTCAAACTCATGTGTTCGATTGCTCCACCAGCTCCGGCCGGCGCCGATCGAGCAGACGCGATGCTCGAGCGAATCTTCTCCTCGGTGCTGGCGGCGTTCGATGTCTATTCCATTAGCCTGGGCGATCGGCTCGGGTACTACCGGGCGCTGCACGAACACGGCCCTCAGACCGCCACCCAGCTGGCGACGCAAACCGGCACCGATCCTCGCTACACGCGGGAATGGCTCGAGCAGCAGGCCGTGACCGGGATTCTCGAAGTCGACACTCCTGCCAGCGATGACGAGCAGCGGACTTATCGTCTCCCCGAGGAACTTGCTCCGGTTCTTGTCGAGCCCGGTCATCCCTCCACCGGGACTCCAATGGCCCGGCTCTTGACCGGCGCGGCGGCGCCGTTCAACGCCCTTGTCGAGGCGTACCGAACCGGCGACGGCGTGCCTTACGAGGACTATGGAATCGACCTGGTCGAGGGTCAGGGCGCCATGAACCGGCCGCAGTTCGAGCAGTCACTTGGCGGTGAATGGATCCCGGCGATGCCGGATGTCGAAAAGCGATTGAGAGATGCCGAGCGCCCGGCGCGAATCGCCGACATCGGTATGGGAACCGGCTGGTCGAGTATCGCGTTCGCCAAAGCGTTTCCGAATGTCATCGTCGATGGTTACGATCTCGACGAGGCCTCGGTCGAGGCAGCCACTCGCAACGCGCAGGAGCACGGAGTCGCCGATCGTGTCTCGTTCCACGTGCGCGACGCGGGAGATCCGGAGCTAGCCGGCAAATATGATCTGGCGACCGCGTTCGAGTGCATTCACGACATGTGGGATCCCGTCTCCGTCCTCGCTGCGATGCGACGGCTCGTTGGTCCAGGCGGCACCGTCCTCGTCATGGATGAATCGGTCGCCGATGAATTTGGCGCCATTGGTGACGACGTCGAGCGTTTCATGTATGGCTTCAGTTTTCTCCATTGCCTGCCAGTCGGTATGGTGAAGAAGCCCTCAGCCGGGACGGGAACAGTCATGCGCAGCAGCACATTTCGCCGCTACGCCGATCAGGCCGGATTTTCGAAGGTGGACATTCTGCCCATCGAGAACGACTTCTTCGCCTTTTACCGGTTGACCGCCTGAATCTGGCCCAGGTCTCACCGGTCGGGATGCTTGAATACGAAGGATGGTGGTGGATGCATCGAAGCGTGATCGGGCGCATAGAGGCGCATCAGAGAAAACAGGCAGAGTTCCAGGAGCGGTTCACAACAGGAGACCAGGGAGTCGTGACCCCGAGGGGCGGGCTGGACTTCTCAGAGCCGAAGGGAGCTCGCAAGACGGTCCCGGCGCATTGCTATCGCCGCAATCAGTTGAGTCTGACGCTTCGCTGGTTGCAGGGAAATGCGCTTCGCCTCCGTTGACTGATGCTCGATCAGTGTGAAGTCAGAGACG
>JBFWRO010000035.1:0-12331 GCA_050248865.1 Thermomicrobiales bacterium
CTGCGAGCTGGCGGTTGCGGCCCGGCAGGCGAAAGATCCCTCGGTGAACATTGCGGGATCGCTTCCTCCACTCGAAGAGAGCTACCGGCCCGATCTCGTCAGATCACTCGACGAGCTGCTGCCCCGATATCGGGAAATGGTCCATCTGATGTCGCCGTACGTCGATCTGTTTCTCTGTGAAACGATGTCGGCATCCACCGAAGCCCTTGCCGCAGCCACGGCGGCCGCCGAAACCGGAAAACCAGTGTGGGTCGGCTGGACGCTGGATGACTACCATCCCGATCTCCTGAAAAGCGGCGAATCGATCGCGGCGGCGGTCGAAACGCTCGAGCACCTTGCCGTCGAGGGCGTTCTGGCGAACTGCTGCATGCCGGAAACGATTGCCGCCGCGATCCCCTTCCTCGTTTCTACGAACAAACCATATATTGGCGGTTACGCCAATACGTTCTTCACGCCGCCACCAGACTGGACCCTCGAAGAAGAAGGACCGTTGGGGCTGCGCGACGATCTCGACCCGCAGCCATATGCGGGATTCGTGCTCGATTGGCTCGCCTCCGGCGCCAACGTCGTCGGCGGCTGCTGCGGCACACGTCCCGCCCATATTGCGGAGATCCGGCGGCTTCTGGATACCGCCTCCTGACTCATGCAATGTCGACTTCGAACCACCATCCATCTTCCTGCTCGATGAAGTCGATGCAGATGCCGAATGCGCATGCTTCAGTCACGATTACTGTATGGATCGACCGCCATCTTGCACATGTCGTAAGAGGGTTGTTGCCGCACTAAGACGATACCGGAAGGTTCGCCAGCGGTGAGTATCGTTATTTAATGAACTCGTAAGGTCACGACTTCGGGCGGACTCAAAGGTCAGACCAACCAAGTGGAAGTTCGAGGCGGCATTCTCCCATGAACCAGCGAACTTGGAATGAGCCAGTTAGTCGCAGCATCCTGAAGAAACTCAGCGGGGGGCTGGTGGTCTCCTGCCAGGCGCCGGGCAACAATCCGCTCCGTGGCCCGGCCTTCATGGCGGCAATGGCGGAAGCGGCAATGCGGGGCGGGGCGAAGGGCATCCGCGCAGATGGCGTCGAGGATATCCGCGCCATTCGCCAGACGGTCGGACCTGACGTGCCGCTCATCGGCATTCTGAAAACGAAGATGCCGGACGGTTCTCGCTTCGTGACCGCCAGCTCAGACGATGCCAGAGCGATCATCGACGCCGGAGCCAGCCTGGTCGCGCTCGACGGCACCCGCCGCCAGCGCCCCGGCGGCGAGTCGCTCCCGCAGGTCGTCGCGTCTGTACGCGCCGAGGGGGTGGCGGCGCTGGCCGATTGCAGCACGGCCGACGATGCCAGGTACAGCCTCGAATCCGGCGTCGATGCCGTTGGTTCCACACTCGCCGGCTATACGCCCGATAGCGACATGATGGAAGGCCCCGATTTCGCGTTGCTCGAGCAGCTCGTCCGGCTGGAAGCGGTCCCGGTGTTCGCGGAAGGAAGGATCTGGACTCGTGAGGACGCAGTGCGCGCGTTCGATCTGGGAGCAGACTTCATCGTTGTCGGAACAGCAATCACCAATCCAATGGCCATCACCGAGCGGTTCGTGGCAGCAATTTCCGCACGCTGACCGTGCAGGTGCGCAGACACGGCCGTCGCTCCACGTTTCACTTCGCGTTACGTTGCCGCCCGCTCCGGCCGGCTGTCCAATGCTGCTTCGGCGTCGATCCGTCTCAGAATACCGATCAATTCGCCCTGGGAATCGGTTACGAAGAGACAGGACACATGCCGATCCTGCATCCGGCCGGTGACCGCCGCGAGGTCTTCGTTTGGGCGGATGGTGGATGGACCTTCCCGCATGATGTCCCCCACGCGCGAGTCGTCCGGCTCCTCCCAGCACTTGCCGCGGAGCATGCCAAGGAGGACGCGTTGCTCGTTGATGACCCCGCAGACCGTCCAGTCCGTCGGCGCGAGACGTTCTTTCACCGCAGCGATCGTTTCATCGAGCCGGCAGGTCGGGACGTCGGTACGCAGGACGTTGCTGGCCCGCAGCGTTTCGGCATCAGGGCCGACAGTGGGCAAGCCATGCGCGAGCCAGTCCATCTTCCCCGCCGCATAGTCGTAAACGCGGGTGAATCCGAGGCTTTCGAGCCGCCACGCGGCCCGCGGGCTGATGTCTCACTGCATATCCCAGCAATACACGATCACCGGGTCATGTTTGGGCAGGTGCGCGGTCGTCTTCGCGTTGAGTTCCTTGATCGGCAGATTGATCGCCCCGGCAATGTGTTCGGCATCATATTCGTCCTGGGGCATCGCTTCGATGAGGATCGCGTTTTCGTCGTGCATGAGACGCTGGACGTCGATGCGGTCGATGGTCGTTGGCATATGCTCACCTCTCGGTTCGCTTCAAGATGGTTCGCTGCCTGAAGATTATCGGTCATCCGGATCATAAAGGCCCACCCGCGCGGGTCGACAGCAATTGATGGTTCATGGACGACCGTGCCAGCCGGAAATGAGACCTCCCTCGACATGCTCGGGACAGCGGGCGCCTGGTCCGGAATTGAGGGTCTCGCTCTGGACTACGGGCTAGCGATTGGAGGGCGGTTCAGGCGATCCAGGTCCAGGAGACATGGGCGTCCGGCCGGAAAAGCGTCCAGCGGTCGGCGAAGGTCACGAGATCGCAACGGCGTCCATCATCCTCTTGCAGGACCCACCACGTCCTGGCTTGGGGCAACGCCGCGGGTAGCCGCTGCTCCTGGACGCCGCGAGCGATCCACGCGTTGGAAATGACTCCTTTCGGATCGAATGCGGCGCGATCACTCGATCCGTCATCATTGATGCGGGTCAGTGCACCGAAGCGCTGCCGCAGCGTCGCCAGGTCATACCCCTGTGGCCACCACGGAGCATCTGGCAGCTCCCCGCCTGGGGGAGCGGATGTCGTCGCTGCAGGATGCTCGATGTCCTGACCTGCCCTGAGGATCTGCCGAATCCGCGCCTGAACGTCGCCAATCCTGGTGGCGACTGGCGCGAACGGACATGACTTCGCGGAGAACTCCGAGTGGAGCATGTGCGTGACGATTCCAGCGCCAGGATTGACCGGAAAGACGTGCCAGGGCACCCTGGCCACATCGAACCAGTGAGCGGTCAGCGCGCAGATCGACTCGAACTGGCGAGGGCTCATTGGCGTCGATTCCACTCCACCATCGGATCGCTCGACGCTGACCAGATCGCGATTGATCGCCGCCACTCCCATTCGGCGGACAAATGCGGGTCCGTCGCCATCGAGCCCGTCACTTCCTCCATTTGCCCACGGCGCCCGATTTGCGCTCACAGACCGGGAGACACCATCGAGCACAACCGATGATGCCCTGCCCAGCGGATCGTTCCAGCGCAGAATAACGCCGTCCCACTGCGGGCCATCGGTGCCGCCCCCGATACCGTAATCGGTCAGCGCCCGGCTGGCGGCGCCTCTACGAAAGTACGCATCGGTGCCCCAGAGCGAGCCCAGCATCGAGTGCTGGCAAACGCCGACGGGGCGACGTGGTCCGAGATCGTCCCAGGCCCGATTCTGAATGTCTGGAATCAGGCGATCGACAAAAGGGGGATGGGGCACGTTGCCAAATGAAACAGTCATCTCGCTTCCTTTCAGGAGACACTCGAGGCACGGCGATTCCGGCGCCGCATCTTTCATCAATAGCCGAGTTTCGGGCGCTGAGGTCCGAGGTGTCTGCGTTGCGGGCCTTTTCAGGATTGTGACGAACGCCATTCGGTGGTAACGTCCAACGCGCACAACACCCTTTGGCTCACCACCGTTTCTGAACGATCAGGGGAGGGAAAGGCCGGTACCAGTGGCGACTGACAACAATGCTCAGCAACGGAAGCGCCCGACCCACGCGGCGTTTCGACTGCGGCGAACGTGGGCCCTGAACGGTCCGAATGCCTGGATCGACCGGCCTGCCGTCAGGCTGCTGCTGGATACCGGGAACCCGACGGGAGAAGCACACGAGCGGCTCCGCGTGCTGATGTCTGGCGGGTCGCTGACTCCCGGACCGCACACCGCATCTGACGAAGCAGCGCCGCCAGACCTTCCGGGTGATCCCGGCGCTCTTCTGGCCACAATCGTATTGGAACTGCAACAGCTCGCCGGGGATCAGGTGTTCTTCGGCACGTCATCGCCAACCAGGCGCGAAGACCGGTTCGAGGTCGTATGCGAGTGCTACGAAACCGACCTCGCGCTGGCCGCCGCCGAGGTTGCGGCGCGTTTTCTTAGCCACCTGGTGTATCAGACCGACCCGGATTTCGATTTCAATCGTGAATTCCACCGGCGCGTCATGTACCACATCCGCTATCGGGAAAGTCAGCGGGAACAACAGTCCATCAAACGAGCCGCTGAACGGAGAGGCATCCCCGTCCGGATGGCCAACAAGCACCAGCGGCTTGTCGAGTTTGGACTCGGGGCCTACACCGAGCGCCTCCTGGCGATCATGACCTCCAAATCGATCGAAATTGCGTCTCGCATCGCCCGCAACAAGCCGCTGGCAAACGCGGTGATGCGGGAGCATGGCGTACCGGTGCCTGATGGCGCGACCGTCCGCAACTTGGAGGAGGCAATTCGCGTCGTCGAGCGGATCGGCTATCCGGTTGCCGTGAAACCGAGCGATCTGAAGCACGGGAACGCCGTAACCGTGGACATCGGTTCCCTGGAAGAGCTGACGCCCGCGGTGGAAGCGGCCGTGGCAGCCAGCAGGTCTGGTCGCGCCCTTGTCGAGACGATGATCAAGGGACGGGAATATCGCGTATCGGTCGTTGGCGACGCGATCCCGAGGGTAATGGAAAAGGTGGTCGCCCATGTCATCGGGGACGGTGCAAAGACTATCGCCCAGTTGATCGACATCGTCAACCAGGATCCGGAAAGGACGCCCGGACAGGCCACGAATCTCATCCCCATCACGATCGACGAAACCACCCACGCAGCGCTGGAGCGCCAGAATCTGACGATCGAGAGCATCCCTGAGCCCGGGCAGTACGTGGAAGTCAAGCTCGTTTCAAATGTGCATCAGGGAGGAAGCACAGTTCTCAGAACCGACGAGATTCATCCGGACAATGCCGCTGTTTCGCGCCTGGCCGCGAAGGCTGTTGGACTCGACATGTGCGGCCTCGATCTCATCGTTCCAGACATCAGCCAGTCGATCTGGGAGGTGGGAGGGGCGGTCCTCGAAGTCAACTCGGAGCCTCAGTTTCGGGCCAGCTCCGATCCCGATTTGGAGCTGCCCATGGATATGGGCATGGCCGTGGTGGAGATGTTCTATCCTTCCGGGCGGCCCTGCCAGCCGAAGATCGCGGTGATAGCGGGGGCGAGGCATGGATCATCCGCTGCCAGCGTTCTCCATCGCATCTTGCGGGCAAATGGCATGACCGTGGGTCTTGCCCGTGCCGGGGCGACCGAATTCGACGGTCCGGATTTCGTGATGAGTTTTCCCGCCGATCGCCCGAACATTCATCAGGTGGCCCGCAACCCATATGTCACTGCTGGCATTTTCGAAATAGACCAGCAGGAAATCGAGGAGCGAGGTCTGCCATTCCTTCAATGCGATGTGGCGGTCGTCGGATCGGGTGAGATTCGACCCCCGTCGAGCGGAGCGCGGCCTGCCGGACGCATGCTCGCCGGTCTGGTTTCGTCGACGGGCGCTGTCATCTGCGATCGAGACGATCACCTACTCGATAGAGAAGGGCTGGCCAACGGTCCGCGCCTGTTCCTGACATCCGTCGATCCCCTCGATGCAATGGTCGGCCAGCATCTCCAGCAGGGCGGTTGCGCGATGACCGTCGACAATGGCGTAATCACCTACCGTAGTCCCGAAACGGAGACCCCGATTCTCGCGGTCGAAGACATCCGGACCGATCTGCACGACCTTACCCTCATTGCCCTGCTGCAGGCGGTCGCCGCCGCCGTGGCGCTGAACGTCTCAGTGGAGGTCATTCGTGATTCGCTGCGCCGGGATTCGTAACCGGGGATTCGAGCGTCGGAGGCGCGCCATGGAATCCGCTTTTCGCGCAACCTGCGGTCTCGAGGCATGACTGCGCCACCACCAGACAGAGATCCCCCGGGTACTTCCCGGAACCGGGCCACCGCTCCCCCCGCCGACATCATGCGGCTCGCCAGAATACGGGTCCTGCACGGCCCAAATGCCTGGATCGAGCGACCGGCCGTGCGATTCCGTCTGGAAACCGGTCGAGTTGGCGGAGAATCCGCCGCGCGTCTCCGGCGCTTGCTGGCCGGAGGCGAACCAGAGCCTGGTTTGGGCGATCAGGCTTCGAAACAGGCACAGCCATCGCCCGCGCTCGATCCCGGGCGCATCCTGGCAGGCATGATCATGGATCTTCAACAGCAGGCCGGAGATCCAGTTTCGTTCAGTGTGTCGACACCGGGAAAACGACCCGGGCAGTTCGAGATCGTGTGCGAATGCATCGAAAGCGACCTTGTGTTGAGCGCTGCTGAAGTTGCCCTTCGCTTCCTCAACCATCTTGTGCATCAGACCGAACCAGATTTCGATCTCACACGCGAATTCGATCGACGCGTCATGCACCACATGCGATATCGCGACAGTCAGCGCGAGCAGCTTTCCGTCATCAGCGCGGCCAGGCAACTGCGCATTCCCGTCAGGTATGTCGACAAACCGGAGCGGTTGATCGAAATTGGGCTCGGCGCTTACACGGAACGCTTTCTCGCGATCATGTCATCGAAGTCCAGAGAGCTGGCTTCACGCATCGCGCGGAATAAGCCACTGGCCCGCCAGCTCTTGCTCGAGCACGGGATTCCCATGCCCGAGGGAGACGTCGTGAGCTCATTCGAGGAGGCCGCGACGGTCGTCTCTCGCCTCGGGTTTCCCATTGTCGTCAAGCCAGCCGACCTGCGCCAGGGTCTGGCTGTCACCGTCGGTGTGGAATCGCTCGAAGAGCTGAAGGCTGCAGTCGAGAAAGCCACGTCGGCGAGCAAGTCGGGGCGGGCCCTGGTCGAGGCGATGATCATTGGCCGGGAGTACCGCTTCAATCTCGTCGGTGATGTCCTGATCGGCGTACAGGACCGGGTTGCCGCCCATGTGTTCGGCGACGGCGAGCACACCGTTGAAGAATTGATCGCGATGACCAATCAGGACCCCACCCGGCAGCCTGGCCACCCGGCGAATATGCACACGATCGAGATCGATGACGGGACTCACGGAGCACTTGCGGACCAGGGAATGCGTCTCTCCACCATTCCCGCACACGGCCAGCATGTTCGCGTGAAACGTGTCGTGAGCCAGAGTCAGGGAGGCATTTCCATTTCGCTGCGGAATGAAGACATCCACCCGGACAATGTGACGATCGCCCGGCTGGCGGCCAAAGCTGTGGGACTCGATCTGTGCGGCCTCGATTTCATCAGCCCGGATGTCACGCAGTCCTACCGGGACAATGGCGGCAAGGTTCTCGAGGTCAATTCGGAACCGGGATTCCGCAGCGCGATCTTTCCCATGCACGGTCCTCCTCAAGACGTTGGCATGGCCGTTATGGACATGTTCTATCCCTTGGGCAGACCGTACCAGCCAATCATTGTGGCGATGACCGCCGGCGAGCACACCGACTCCCTCGGCTCGATGATCAAACGGGTCATCCGGCATTCCGGATCGACCGTGGGACTGGCATCGTCACGAGCGACCGAGATCGAAGGACCTGATTTCGCGTTCGAACGCGACTCCCAACGCCCCGACATCGAGTTTGCCCTGCGAAATCCGTTCGTAACGTGCGCGGTGCTCGAAATCGGGCAGGACATCGTCGAAAATCGCGGACTGGTTTTTTCCTTCTGTGACGTGGCGATCATCGGCACGGACCACGAGAACAAACTGGCGCCGGATGCGCGACCCGTCGATCGGGTGATCTCAGCACTGGTTCCGGAGTATGGTGCGGTCGTTCTCGATGCGGGGGATCCGCGGATATCCACATATTCCGCCGGCCCCAGTCAGCGGCTGATGCTCGTCAGTGCTGATCCGGATCACCCTCTCATCGATCAGCACCGGATAGACGGCGGTCGAACCGTCACGCTCGAAGGCGGACAGATCATGTACTACGCAGGGCTGTCGGGATTCAACCTCATGGGGTGGAGTGAACTCGACCCTGCACTGAGCGAGCTTCCCGCTCCTCCCGTACTGCAGGCGGTGGCGGCGGGAATGGCGCTAAAGGTGCCGATCGAGCTCATTCGAGAGGCGCTGGGGGAGGATTCATACGACATGGCAAAAGAAGCAGTCGTCGGCCGCCACGCTCTGCGCGCGAGCGCTGACTCATTGCCGAAATGACGAGCGCGGAAACACGACGATGACATCGCCACTGACTCCACCTGGCGCTCCAACCGGGCTCATGAAGCTCTCCAATCGATGGGTGCTCGACGGGCCAAATGCCTGGACGGACCGCACCGCGATCCGGGTCATCCTCGACTGCACCGCGGTGGATGCTGACATGGAGAGCCGTTTGCAAGCGATCATGGCTGGTTTTTCTTCTTCTGGCGCAGACGAGCGGCCATTCGATGCCGGTCAGGTACTGGCTCATCTGATCATCGATCTGCAACAAACCGCTGGCGAGAGCGTGTCCTTCGCATGGTCGGCCCCGGGCGACGCTCCGGGAGTCTTCGATGTCGTTTGCGAGTATTACCGATCTGCCTTGGCCCTGTCTGCCGCGAATCTCGCAGTGCGGATTCTCAATCACGTGGTGCTCGGGACAGAGCCGGATTTCGACTTCAGCGACGCATTCGATCGACGCGTCATGCGGCATATTCGCAACCGGAAAGCGGACCTGCAGCGAGAACCGATCGTGCGGGCAGCCGAAAAGCGAGACCTCCCGATACGTGAAGTCACGGAAACGATTCGCTTGCTGGAAATCGGCTCAGGCGTCTACCAGGAGCGATTCGTTGGCCTGATGTCCTCGAGAGTCCGGGAAGCGCCGTCCCGGTTGGCGCGCAACAAACTCCTGACGCTCAGCTTTCTGCGCGAGAACGGCATTCCGGTCCCGGTGGGCGGACCGGTGAAAACGGTCGATGACGCGCTCGCGATTGCTGAGCGCATTGGGTATCCCGTCGTGGTCAAACCGGTCGATCGGGGGCATGGCCGGGGTGTTTTCGTCGATATCGACGACCCCGAAGCGTTGCGCGAATTCGCGGCCCGTTCGCTGCAGACAAGCAACTCCGGGAGCGCAATGGTCGAACGATTCATCCCGGGCAGGGACTATCGTGTTTTCGTGCTGGGAGAGACCATTGCCGGCGTTGCGGAACGCATTCCCGCGCATGTGATCGGTGATGGCAGGCAAACCATCGCTGAGCTCATCGCGGAGGTGAATTCCCACCCAGACCGGGGAACGCTTCGCGTACGCATCGAAATCGACGAGGCCACGACCTATGCCCTCGATCGGCAGGGGCTGACATTGCACGACGTACCGGAAGCGGGGCGTCATGTCCTCGTGAAGCTCGTCTCCAACGGGAGCCAGGGCGGAACGACCGCTGATCGAACCGGGGTGATCCACCCGGAGAATGCGCGGTTCGCCACAATGACTGCTCAGCTGATGGGCATGACCGTCTGTGGCGTCGATCTTCGTATGCCGGATATCACGGTTCCGATCTGGGAATCAGGCGGGGTCATCCTCGAGATGAACGCCGAGCCCGGATTTCACACGCATATCCACGTCGAGGAGGGCGAGCCCCGCGACATTGGAGAGGCGCTCGTGACGTGGCTATTTCCACCGGGAGAACCATTTCGCCCATTGACGCTGGCTTTGACGAGTTCCCCCCACGCGGCCGAAACAGCCTTGCTGCTGGAGCGCATGATGCGCGAGTCAGGACGGCGCACCGGGCTCGCCAGCCGGGAGGGCGTGCGTTTCGATGGCTCCCCATTTGGCCTGCCGCCAGCCGGTGAATCTGCCGCTCTTCGTCGCGTGATGCGAAGCAACCTCATTGATTGCGCAATCCTCGAGACGGACCCTGGTGATATTGCGTTTGCAGGATTGCCTTTCCGTCATGTCGACACGGCACTGATGCTACCCGACGCTCAACGATCTTCGCCCGGACCGAGAGATCTCGGAACAGTCCTGGCGAATCTCGTGGTTTCGGATGGAACGGTCGTCATCGATGCCGACGATCCTGGACTAGGTGCGTTATGGCGCGAGCAACCTCACCGCTGGCTGCTGATCGGCAGTCATCCGGACGTGCCTGAAATCGTCGAACACGCTGCGCGTGGCGGCCGGGCCGTGCATTTTGAGTCTGACGCCATCGTTCTGCGGGCAGGGGGGAAGATCGAAACGATCGTTCCTGCCAATCATATCAGTCTTTCCGGAACTGCTGCATGTATGCTGCGCGCGACAGCAGCAGCGCTGGCGAGCGGAGTGAGCCCCGAGGCGATTCGAGCAGCAGTGAGCAACGAACGCTGAGGGAACGTGCATTCTGCGTCGGACCTTCGTGAGAGTCGAGGCAACGATGGCTGAAACCGAGCCGAACACCGGCGCGTCGATCCAGATCAGGACAACAACAGTGTTCGAAGGGCCGAACCTGTGGTCTCACGCCCCGGTCGTGCACGCGGTGGTCGATGCCTCCGCCGCCGGGCCGGACGGCGCCGCGCGGCTTTTCGCCATCATGAGCGCCCACGAACCGGTGGCTTCGACCGGGAGCAGCCCAGGAACCGGTATGTGGCGCGACATTGGCTCGGTGATCGAGGGAATCTCCCTGCAAATGCAGGAGCAGGTTGGCGATGAAGTCGGGTTCAGCGCCTCGCGCCCGGCCGAAGAGCCCGGTGTGTTCGAGATTGCCGTTGGGTACCACCAGGCTCAGCTGGCAATTGCCACGATCGGCTTCACCGTGCGAATGCTCAACGCCATGCTCTTCGCAACAGAACCGCGGTTCGATTTCCAGCGGGAGTTTCAGCGCGAGGTCCTTCGTATCGTCCAGCGGCGACCGGTGCGACCTGCTGAAGATGCGCTCTTTGCCGCCGCGCGACGAGGCGGCATCCCCATCCGGTGGGTGGCTCCTCCCGCGTACCTCATCGAGCTGGGAACTGGCGTTCACATGCGCAGGTTCCGAAACATGATCTCGTCTCGCTCATCACACCTGGGTGACTCGCTTTCGCACAACAAAGTCATGACCCTTAATTTACTCAGAGAGGTTGGTGTGCCCGTTCCGCAAAGCATTGCCGTTCGGACCGTCGAGGATGCGCTGTCAGCGGCGGAGCGCATCGGCTATCCGGTCGTGCTCAAACCCAACGACAGCGGTCAGGGAAAGGGTCTGGGAATGGATTTGCGCACACCAGAAGACGTGCGCATGGCTTTCCCTGACGCCATCGGGCCGTCCCGACGTGGGACAGTCCTGGTCGAGGAAATGCTGGAGGGGCGGGAGCATCGCATTCTGGTGATCGGCGGCAAGATCGCCGCCGTCGCCGAGCGAATGCCCGCGCATGTCACCGGTGATGGCAGGCACACGATCAGGGAACTGATCGCAATCACCAACGCCGATCCATTGCGGGGGCCCGGCCACAGCAACATCATGACCGCAATCAGTACCGACGCCCAGACAATCGACACCCTGAAGCGCGCGGGGCTGACACTGGACAGCATTCCGGCGGCGGGAGAACACGTCCTGGCCAGGCTGCAATCGAACATGAGCCAGGGCGGCACATCGCATGACCGAACCGACGTGATCCACCCGGACAATGCGAGGGTGGCCATTCTTGCCGCGCGCGTGCTCGAAGTGGAGATCTGCGGCGTCGATATGATCGTGCCGGACATCTCCCGGTCGATCTGGGAAGTCGGCGGTGGAATCATCGAGCTCAACGCCGAACCCGGCCCGAGACTTCACGCACGTCCGACGACCGGGCAGCCGAGAGATCTCGGGCAGGCAGTGATCGATTCGCTCTATCCAGCGGGTTCTCCCGTGCGAATCCCGGTGGTGGCCGTGTCTGGTGGACCGATCGCGGATACGACATCCCAGCTCATTGCGAGAATCGTTCAGGAGTCTGGTCAAACGACCGGCCTCACCACAACGTCTGTGAACGCCATTGGAAATGATGTGATGGCGCGTCCGGACCTCCCTGGTCAAACCCATCACCAGCTGGTCCTGCGAAATCCGTATGTCGAGTTCGGGGTGCTTCAGGTAGCGGCGGGCGACCTGGAGGCGCCCGGTCTGGAATTCGATCAGTGCGACGTGGCCGTGTTTGCCGAGCCAATGGCGATCGGCGCAAAAGGACTGCGCTCTGCCGAGCAGGTCCTGATCCAGATGACCGGTAAGGACGGAGCCGTGGTCCTCGACGCAGACAGCGAGCAATTCGAAGCGC
>JBFWRO010000036.1:0-12071 GCA_050248865.1 Thermomicrobiales bacterium
GGTTTGCCGCGATACGCTCGGCATTTCGCTTGTCATCAGGTTGCAATTCACCATCGATGACGAGCTCCCGCAACGCATCCTTGATGACACCAATCCACTTGCCGGGCGGGCGATCGAAAAGCGCCATCAACTCCTGGCCATCGAGCGGACTCTGATACTCCTCGAGTGCTCGCTCAGCTTCGAGGCGGGCGATATGTCGCTGGAGCGCGTCGATGCGATTCCGCGCATAGTTCTGTCGCTCGACTCGCGCTGATGTGACGTCGGCGGCGGCAAGGTCGAGGAGGTCATCGATCTGCTCCCCGGCATCGAGCATCAGACGGCGGACGGCGCTATCTGTCCAGCTCTGATCGTACGTTTCGGGCCGGCCATGCAGCTCGACGATCCGCCGGACGGCCGTTTGCGTCATGCGATCCGCATTGAGCCGGGACAGCACGCGTCCCGCCAGCGCGCCTCCTTCTCGCTCATGCCCGATGAAGTGGATCTCACCTGTCGGAGAGAATCCGCGGCAGGTAGGTTTTCCGGCGTCATGCAGCAGCGCTGCCCACCGGACGACCGGCCTGTTCGGCGTGCGATCGACGACTCGTCTGGTATGCGCCCAGAGATCTTTCTCTACATGGGGTTCACCGGGGAGCGAGGTCTGGTTTGGCAAAAAGCCGATATCGGGCAAAACCTGACCGAACTGCGCGGTATCGGCCAGTGTTTCCAGGCCATGAGATGCCCACTGGCCGGTAAGAAGCCGGGTCAGTTCGGCGTAAATGCGTTCCTGGCTGATGCGCGCCAGACTCGGAGCCTGCGCGGTCATGGCTTCGCAGGTGCGCGGCTCGACAGCGAATCCGAGCTGGGAGACAAATCGGGCACCACGCAGCATCCGCAGCGGATCTTCACGGAAACGGGCTTCTGGATCACCAACGGCGCGTATGATCCCCATCGCCAGATCGGCCTGCCCGCCGTACGGATCGATCAGCTCACCGGTGAGCGGCTTGGCGGCCATCGCATTGACGGTGAAGTCGCGCCGGCTGAGATCGTCCTCCAGGGATTCTCCCCACTGCACCGCCGGCTTGCGGGTGTCGTCCGGATAATGCTCCGCCCGGTATGTCGTAATTTCGACGTTGATCGACTGGCCATCCGCATCGCGAAAGACCAGACCGACGGTACCAAAGTGGGCTCCGATGAGATAGACCGACTCGGCGCCGGCGGCGACCCCCAGTCGTTGCGTCTCCTCGGGCCGCGCATTTGTGGCGAAGTCGAGATCCGCAGGTAGCTCGAGTCCCAGCAGAATGTCGCGAACGATACCGCCAACGAGGACAAGTTCCTTTTGAGAGGACTCAAAAGTCTCGCCAAGCCGCTCGACGACCGCCAGATGGGCGGCGGGAATGAGCGACTTCAGCGTCGGAGTGTTGTGCGATGTCGTTGACACAGTGGAATGATCCGCAAGACAGTGCATGGCGCCTGCCAAGCAGCGGCGGCGCCTTCGTCACGAGTCTAAACCATCCACGATTGCGCCTATTCCGACTTCAAACGATAGGAAATGAGAAACACGCCGGGACGGTCGCTCTACAATCCGGATCACGGCCAACGCAGTTCCTGCTGGCGTAGTGCATGTCTGGAGGGCCTTCGTGTCTCGCAATCCAGTGCTCGAGGTTCGAAGCGTTTCGGCCACCTACGTGGAGGATGGCCAGACGCTGCCGGTGCTGGATGATGTCTCGTTTTCGATTGATGAGGGTGAGTTCGTCGCCTTGATCGGACCGTCAGGTTCCGGAAAGAGCACCATGCTCGACATTGTGGCCGGTCTGATCGATCCTGCGGCTGGCGAGGTGCTTCTGGAGGGCATAGCCCTGAGGGGCCCGCACCGTCTTGGAAAGTCCGCCTATATGCGCCAGCGCGATCTGCTCCTCCCGTGGAGAACAGCCGTCGAAAATGCCGCACTCGCCCTGGAGGTTCACGGGGTAAGCCGTCGTCGAGCAAGGATGCAGGCGGCCGAACGATTCCCGGCATTCGGACTTCAGGGATTCGAAGACCGGTATCCGGCCCAGCTTTCTGGAGGCATGCGTCAGCGAGTGGCTTTCGTGCGGACAATGCTCACTGGTCAGCGTCTGGTGTTGCTCGATGAGCCGTTCGGATCGCTCGATGCGCTGACTCGGGCTTCCGCCCAGGACTGGCTGGCAGATGCATTGCGGCATGAGCCACGCACCGTTTTGCTCGTCACCCACGATGTCGATGAGGCGATTTTGCTCGCCGACCGCGTCATTGTCTTTTCCGAGC
Organism: Thermomicrobiales bacterium; assembly: GCA_050248865.1. GTDB lineage: Bacteria > Chloroflexota > Chloroflexia > Thermomicrobiales > UBA6265 > JAHBVL01. Next base: position 2,263 of record JBFWRO010000036.1, read on the forward strand.
GACCGGGCAGAATCTCTCATAAGGAAGAGATCGACTGGCCGAGGATACGGTCGCGCGACCTGCTTGCAACGAACGACTTCATGGAGAAACGAGTGGTCCTGCTGAAGGAGCTCGGTTTGGTCGGAACGAGATCCCGATTGTGATCGCGCCTCGGCACTTGCTGGCCCTGCGAAGCTGGATCCCTCCCGTTCTGCTGCTGACGCTGATGGCAGGCGGATGGGAGTTGTGGGTCCGCCTCAGAGAGACTCCAGCCTGGTATCTTCCCGCACCGTCGCGCGTTTTCCGGACGATGTGGGAGGAACGATCGTCGCTCCTGGAAAACAGCCGGGTCACGCTTGAAGAGGTCGTTATCGGATTGAGCGTGGCGATTGTGGCCGGTTCAGCCATGGCGGTCGCTATTCACCTCTCCAGCCTCGTCGAACGAACGGCCTGGCCGCTGGTGATTGCCAGTCAGGCGATTCCCGTTGTCGCGCTGGCGCCCCTGCTATTGATCTGGTTCGGGCACGGTCTGACGCCGAAAGTGATCATGACCGCCCTGATCGCCTTCTTTCCAGTCACGGTGGCGACTGCCGATGGGCTGCGATCCGCCGATCGTGAGACGCTCGCGCTATTGCGGACGATGGGCGCCAGCCGCTGGCAGCGGTTCGTGCTCGTCGAGGCGCCGGGTGCGCTTCCAGCGTTTTTCTCTGGTCTCAAGGTTGCGGTTTCGGTTGCGGTTATCGGCGCCGTCATCGGTGAATTCGTCGGCTCTGACTCCGGGCTTGGTCATGCGATCATTCTGGCGAATGCCAGTCTGCGGACCGATCTCGTCTTCGCGAGTGTTGTCGTGCTTTCGCTGATGGCGATCGCGCTCTTCGCACTGGTGGTGGTCATCGAGCGGCTGGCGTTGCCGTGGCGGCGGTACCAGATCGAAGCGGGCAAAAGATAAGGGCCGCGAACGAAACGTCCGCGACCCCTGTACTTGCTGACGGCAAATCCTATGACACGCTTGCTTCGATGTCAGTCATCGAGCCGCGCAGGCGGTCGACTTCCGCCTGGTTGTAGGAAAGACTCTCGTTCAGTTCCTGAATCTGCCGTTCCAGATCGTCCTTCTCCTCGGAAGGTGCGGAACTGAGATTCGCCCGAAGATCGGCGAGCTGGGACTCCTGCGTCTTGATGCTCTGTTCGAGTCCTTCGATCTGGTCTTGCGATCGCTCCAGCGCTTCTCGCAGCTTGCCCTGCCACGAAACCGCGCGTCGCGCGCCTTCTGCCGCGGCATTGACGCGGATATCTCCCATGGCCTTTCGGATGCGGCGTTGAAGTCCCTCTTCGCGGTCTTTGCGCAGTGGCGGGAGCGCATCGAATTCTGCACGTAGCGCTGCTGCCTGTTCGGCAGCGGCTACCGCATCCGAAGAGTATGCCAATGCCTCGATCGAGGTGGTGATTTCATCCTTCCGCTGCATCTTCGAGCGTTCTTCCTGCTCGCGTGCTGACGCTTCCGCGTAACGCTTGTCGAAAAAGGCGTTCTGTGCCGAGCGGAACCGGTTCCAGAGCGCGTCATCGACATCCCGCTTGCCAGAGGTCCCGATCGTCTTCCAGTCGGCCATCATCGCTTTCATTTCGTCGACGGTGGCCTCCCAATCGGTAGACTCGCGAAGATCTTCTGCACGCTGACACAGCGCTTCCTTGCGTTGACGAGCGTCGTCCCAGGCTGCGCTGCGCCGGTCGTAGAAGTGCTGCTGAGCGCCGCGGAACTGCTGCCAAAGCTCTTCATCCGACTGGCGGCCGGCACTTCCGATCTTCTTCCACTCGTCGAAAAGGGCGCGAAGTGCGTCGCTTGTCGGACGCCACTGGTCGGAGGTGCTGAGCTCGTGCGCGCGAACGATCAGATCCTGCTTGAGCAGGCGGTTTCCCTCCCACTGCTCCTGGCGCTGATTGAAGTGTTCGGAACGTCTGGTGTTGAAGAGTTCCCGGGCAGCGATGAATCGCGCCCAGAGCGAGTCGTCGGCCTCCCGGCCGGTGGCGCCGACCTGCTTCCACTCCTGGAACAGCTCTTTGTAAGCTTCGCCCGTCACTTTCCAGTCGGTCGAATCCTTCATTTCTTCGGCGCGGGCGATCAATGCTTCCTTGGCGGCGCGACGGTCGTCGATTTCCTGCTGGATGGTGGTCTCGAGTTCGTGCAAGCGGCGGAACAGCTCGTCGAAGTCGCCAAGCGCCTCCGCTCGACCTGCCGTCGTCTTCATCTTGCGGACCCGACCGAGCACCGCAACCTTGTTCTTCGCAGTCGTGACATCACCCTCGAGGACCTCGACTTCTTTGGCGAGCGGCCCGAAGTTTGCCTCGTACTCGGCAATCTGTGGTTCACCACTTCCACCGTGAATGCGACCAATCACCCGGCCCCGAAATCGCTCAGTCGTCTTCTGATGAACTCTCCCCTCGGTATCGATGAATCCCCACGTCAGTTCCGAGGCGACTTCGATCACGGCATCAGCAGCCGGTTGCTCGATTTCTGCCTCGACGGACGCGCCCGCCACGAGGGCGTCGGCTGCCAGGATTGGCGCGGTTTCAGCAGGTGCGTCCGCTGGCTCACCGTTGGTTGGGCCGGCTTCCGGCTCTGCGACCGTGGCGCCGGACTCCGCAGCAACCGCATGCGCATCCGTGACTTCAGTATCAGCCGCGGCAGGAACGTGAGAGGTGTCCTCGACCGAGCCGTTGGCAGCAGTCGTGACAGCAGGAGCATCTTCTTCAGCTGTTCCGGCTCGAGCGGCTGCTTCGACAGCGGCATCCGGCGCCGGCATTTCGTCTTCCGGCTGTTCGTGACCTTCGGTGATGACAGGTTCCTCTTCCGCCGCCGGCGCTTCCGGGATTTCCGCCTGGATCGACGCACCCTCGGGCTCGACCTCCCTTGACCCCGCGTCATCCCCGCCGGCCTGTCCCTCGAGCGTCATCGCTCCGGACGAGGCGGGAGACGAGTCCGCCGCGGCAACCACGACATCCGTTTCATCGGATCCGAGAATCTCGGTGACCATCGCCTCCGCTTCTTCTGCCGTGGGACCGTCGAATGCCGTTGCCGATTCTTCCACGCTCTCTGATGCTGTCGCCTCTGCGGACCGTTCGCCGTTCATCGTTGTCTCTCGCTTCTGACAGCAGCGTCAACACTGCCGCAACTGATCAACATCCGGCGCAGGGGCCGGAACCAATGCATCGCACGATGCCTGATCGACAGGCATAGCGGAAATTCGCGGTGCAGAGCGAAAGTCTACTGGTTTTTACCGAATGATGGGTGACGTTCAGCTTGCGCGGGGGTGACGCGGCCGGTCTCAGGCGTTCCAGGCCTGCTCCAGGATGGTCAGATAGCCCGCCTCATCCATCTCCCGGGCATTGCTGCCGTTCGAGTTGTTCTGAACGGAGGCGGCCGCGATCCACGGGAAATCCTCCGCCTGAATGCCCGGAATCGATCGCAGCGAAGGTATGCCGATTGCCTCTCCCAGGCGCCTGAGGTAGGCGGCGCCATCCATTGCCTGCTCCTCCGGTGATCGGGTCGCCTCTGTCGCGCCCATGGCCAGCGCTGCGTCGGCGTGGCGCCGAATGGCAGTCGTCGCGTTATACGCGAAGAGATAGGGAAGAAAAAGCGAATTGGCAACGCCATGCGGTGTGTCATATCGGCCTCCGATCGCTTCGGCGATGCAGTGAACCGCAGCGACATCGCTGTTGCTGAAGGCCATCCCGGCGATAACGCTGCCCATCATCATGTTTTCCCGGGCCTCACGGTCGTCTCCAGATCGCACGGCACGTTCGAGGTTGCCGGAAATCAGGTGCATGGCGTGGAGCGCCAGCGCATCGGTCACTGGCGTTGCCAGTTTGCAGGTATATGCCTCGATCGCGTGGGTGAGGGCATCCATACCGGTCGACGCCGTCAGCGGCGCAGGCAGCCCTGTCGTCAGACCGGGATCGACCAGGCCGACAACTGGTGCGATGCGTGTATCTCGCAATGAGATCTTGATCGCCCGCTCGGTGTCGTTGATGACCGAGCTGCGGGTGACCTCGCTGCCTGTTCCGGCCGTGGTGGGAATGGCCACGAGTGGGAGGGGAGGGGTCGAAAACGTTGCCGGGAACACCCAGTCCTGCGGCCGGCCGCCGTTCGTGACGATCCCGGCTGCGGCTTTTGCCAGGTCGATCGGGCTGCCACCACCTAGCCCAACAATTGCCTCGCTGCCATGTGCGCGGATCGCCTCGACGGCGTTGAGAACCTCGGTATCCCGCGGATTCGGGCTGACGGCGGAGAAAATGTCGATCGCGAGTCCCGCCTCCTGGAGGCGGTCGGCGACCGGCTGAACAAGCCCCGCGGAGATCAGCCCATCGTCGGTGACGATCGTCACCCGGTTGGCGCCAAGACCGGACACGACGCCGGCGATCGTTTCGCTGGCGCCCCAGCCAAATCGAACCTCCCCGGGAAGGCGAAACGCTCTCAGCGGAACCGGGCACATTTTTCTGCTCTCACCCTCAAGATGCTGAACGCTGATCGTCGACCGCCGTTTCGCCGGCAAGCCAACCGGCGAAACGAAAGTCGAACGCTGCACGGAACGATGTCGAGCTCGCAGCCACGAGGACATCATTCTCAGAATCGCGGCGCTCTGTGCTCAGGTCGAAACTCATCGTCTCGATCTGCATCGTCGCATCCGCCGCGCTGGTTGCCGTGAGATCGAACGGCTGATCGCCAAAGTGCAAGGTCAGGTCGCCGGAATCCAGGGGAATACTGAACACCAGGGCCAGCGACTGAACGCCACCAGCAGGAACGACCGCCGTGGAGTCGGAACGGACGGTCGGCGTCATGCCCAGAAAGGAAGCCACTGCGCTCGACGCCGAATCGAGCGGCACCCGCTCCGTGGGGTCGCCGTCTGAAGACAGCTGGATCGCATCCATGGGCAGGTCGAGCGCTCCGTCAGTGTCATTTGTCACCTGAACGAGAATGACGACCCATTCGCCCACCGAGTTGCGTCCCAGCGTCAGATCGGGGAGACGCTCACCACGATACAGTTCGTCGATTGTCAGCCGCAAACCATCGAGGCCCACCCCTGTCGCGCCCGTCTCAGTCTGAATTTCAGATGTCGCTGTGGTCGACTCGGCAGGCGCTTCGGTTGTCGCTGTCTCCGTCGGTTGCGGCTCTGCGGTCGCGCTGGGAGTCGGGGAGGGGAGGAAGGTCTCGTCGGGGTCAGGAATGACCGCGACCTCGGTATCAGCGGCAGTTCCCCCCGTCGTCGCGGGGTCTTCACCCGGTTGGTTCCCGGACGCGGACTGCGCCTGTTCAGAGGTGACCGTCTCGGTTGCGGCGGGCTCGACCGTCTCTGTGGGAGGGGGCGCCGGAACCTGCGAATTGTCGCCGCCGACTCCAAGAGCCACGGCGGTTTCGGCCGGCACGACAGTCGGATCGCGAGGGGCGGAGCTGGAGGGACCCGACATCGTGGCTGTCGCCGTGGGATCGTCGCTGGCGGCCTCCAGCGCGGGAGTCTCTGTGGCTTCGGTATTCTGGGCGATCGCCATCGGCGTAGGCTTGTCGTTTTCGACTAGATCGCGGAGGTCGTCGACGCTGGGCAAGAGTCCGCTGGCAATGATCGAGCCGATGCCGACCAGGACAAACATGCCCACCAGGCGGATGACCCACGATCGCCGATCGCGTGCCAGTTTGGAGTCGAATCCTTCTATTGGCCGCAGGGGATCGTTCGGATTACGCACCGACCCGGCAAGGGGGAGGATCTGACCGGGCTCGAGGGCCTCCGCGATTGCCTCCTCCCAGGAAGGCATCCCTTCGTTCTCGGTTGAGAGGGGCGGGAAATCGTCGTCATCGAGCAAGGAGTAAACCGGCAACGGCGCCCGCCGTGGCTCGTAGACGTCAGCGTCCCAACCGACGTTCCTGCGAGACGGCGCCACCGGATACTCCGGCGAAGGCGGTACCGAATCGGGAACATATCTCGGCAATGGGTAGGCCGAGCCGAAAGCGTCGCTCTCCTCGATCAGCGAAAGCAGGACGGCGGCCTCATCGCGGCCATCTCTGGCGATGAACGTCAATGACTCGGCGATGGGTTCACCGGGAGGCGAGACCCACAACTGGACGGTGCCCGTGCGGCGCAGAACAGGCGCCGGATCGAGCCAGTCGCGATCGATCTCGAGGGCGACCGCACCTCCCCGCACAAACGCGAGATGCTCGTGTGTGACGATGAGCAGAGCGGCGAGATCTGTTTCGTCGCCGGTGATCAGGATCTGCCCTTCCCAGACGATGCCCTCATCCTGAAGGCGCCGCCACGGAGCGCCTTTGGGCCTGCCGACATCTGGAAGCTGTGCACTCATGGTTCGATCGTCCCTCGTCAACCGACGGCCACCCGGCGGGTCGACCTTTCAGCCCGCGGCGCGGTCACGTCACGGCAGGAGCGAAGGAAAGGCGGCGTGAACGGGACCGTGCGAAAATGGGCATACACGTTCACGGGGACACAGAGGAACCAGTCGGGGTGTTCGCACACTGTGTACGTACATAGTAGCACAGGTCGAGTGGGCAGACTGCAAGCTTCAAATCGCTGATCGCAGGTCGTAGGCCCTTGCACCGAGAATCTGCCTCCCGACACTCCGTGTCAGCACACCTGGGCCAATTGGAGTTCGTCGCCACGCATGGGCTGGTCCGGATTGTGCGTCAGGGTCCCGAACGGACGAGGTCCGGGGACGTCTCGAGGCACCAGATGAAACCAACTGGCCGGTGGGACGTTTATTGATGCAGGGGGCGCAGGTGGCGTGCCTTGAATCCATGCAGGAGGGAATCATGGATCGAACGAAATTTGACGATCTGACCAGAGCAATGGCGACCGGAGCAAGTCGGCGGTCGGTGCTCAAGGGAATGCTCGGCGGCGTTGCAGCGGGCGCCGGAATCACCTTGGCGCCCCAAATCACAGGCGCTCAGGATGACATCTGCATCGAGCCGCTCGGGGAATGCGAGATGGTCGACGGTGCGACTCCATGCTGCGGGTCGTACACCTGTTTCGAGGCGCTCTGCGACAACGCCAAAGGTTGCTGGGACGTCGAGGACGAGTGCGACACCGAGTTCCCGTGCTGTGACGAATCCATGGTCTGCGTCGATGGCACGTGCGTCGCTTCGACGAGCGCTGGCGGTGAGGACTCGGTAGACGAGCTTCCCTCGACGGGCGCGGGACCAGACGCCGGTTCCAGTAGCTGGACGGGCGTGGTTGCCGCTGGTGGCGCCGCTGCCGCGGCGGCGTTGCTCCTCCGCACGGGCAAGTCGCAGACAGACAATAGCGCGTCCTGACGCGTGGCACTGAGCTGACGAGGAATGAGCCGGACGGATACCCCGTCCGGCTTTTTTGCGGTCACCGACGCCTTCCGGATTCAGGCCAGATTCGGCATCTTGAGCTTCAGCACCTGGTGCTCGAAGCTATCCGTCACGAGAAGAAAGCCTTCCGTGTCAAATGCCAATCCTGCGGCAAGACCTATCTTTCCGTAGCCAGGGACCTCCTCGATCATCCCGAGCAGTGTTGCGTCAGGAGCATAGATCCGGATGACGTGCTGCACCTGGTCGGTGAGGAACAGGTTTCCATCCGGATCGACGGCCAGATAGTAGACCTCTTCGACGGTACCCAACTCCGGTTCTGTCACGCGCTCCAGGAAGTTCCCCTCACCATCGAACTTCTGCGCCCGCTTCCCTTTGAGCTCTCCCACATAGATCGAGCCGTCGCCGGCCACCGCAACGTCGAACGGCCAGAAAAACTGACCATCTTCTATCCCATTTGAGCCGAATTTCAAGAGAAAGCTGCCATCCAGACCGAAGACCCGAACCTGGTCGCTGAAGTCGGTCACGAAGAGGCGTTGCCCGACGCGGTCCACGCATCCACCAACGTTGCCATCGAACGGAACATCGTCCGTCTCCCCGGTGATCTCCAGGATCAGCTCGTGCTCGGGCGAGAACTTCTGGACGCGGAAGTTGAAGGCGTCGAACACGTAGCAGTTGCCGTCGGCATCGAAATCGAGATTGCCGATGAAGCTCCCGAAGGTGTCGGAAAACATGAATTGCCCAGGCCCCGTACCGGCCTCGCCCCAGACCTCTACGAACTCACCCTCGCTGCTAAGCACCAGGATATGGTTGCGCTTCGTGTTGGAAACGGCAATCGACCCGTCCGGCGCCACCGCCACCCCATCCGGCTGCAAAAGGGGCGTCTCTTCTGTGCCCGCCGACTGCCAGACGAGCTCGATCTGGCTCTGATCGAACTGCGCTGCAACTGCTGGCCTCAGGGGTATCGAGAAGCGAATTCCGAGCGCTGCCGATCCCGCCAGCATCGCCCTCCGGTTGAGCCTCGTACCTGAAATACCGGTGAAATCTTTCCTGTCCATACGCGTCTCCTTTGGCCGACAATCGACAAACCGATCTATAGAGGGATTCGCACGCCAACTCTTCCTCCTTACTCGAGTTGTCTGACGCGAAATTCGTGGCATTTGTCTTTGGTCTGAAACGGGCTTGCCGTCAAGGTAACGACGCGCACACGCATATGGGTCTGGTCGAGGTAATTACCTGACAACAGTTGCAGCAACACTGATACCCCGCCGCGCATTGAGAAATATCGGTACAGTGAAGCTCGGGAGCACAGCCACAGTTGAGGGTTCCTTCACACCCGTTGGAAATGACTCCAAACTCGCCGGGTAGGCAACTCGTCTGGCAGCACTTTCCACCGACGCAAGAGAACCCCTCGTGGCAGTAGGCGTCAGTTACGCAAGCCTGCCCACCTTCGCATTTGTTGTCACAGGCGACCCAGTTACCTATCTGATGCCCGTCGTCAATGAAGCCGCACTCGCCCTGATCCGGCAGGCAGAAGGTGCGGCAGCAGTGAAGCTCGCCATTACCTGCATCGCTAATGCAGCCCAGGCTCGACGCGACATCGCAATCTTCATCGGTCCTGCATGATCCGCCGAGATCGCAAGGACCGCAGAAGATGTCGTGGTCCACACACGGATCGTAACGGGCGCCGCAGGCATCCTCCGGGCACCCGGGCATGCAGCATAAGCCGTCCTTGCATGGCACATCCGAGCCGCATTGCCCTGGTTCGATACATGGGTCGCCGTTCGAGCAGGGTTCGCCACAGATCACAGTCGAGCCGCACAGATTGTTCAGCACGCCACAGGCCCCTTCGGGACAGGCGCCACGACAGCAGGTGCCTTCATCAGTGCATGTCAGATCTCCGGTGCAATCCAAATTTGATTCGCAGGGTTCACCCCCGCCACAGGGATGGCCACATTCGAGCTCACCTCCGCAGGCATCGCTGACGTAGCCGCATTCATCATCGCGACATGCGTTTCTGCAGCAAAAACCGTCGTCATTGCACGTCAGATCTCCCAAGCAGTCCGCGTCGTCAGTACATCGCTCGCCTCCTGCGCACAACCGCTCGCAGGCAACAGCCCCATTGCAGCCATTGGGGACGCTTCCACAGGCGCCCTCCGGACACCCAGAGCGGCAGCACTGGCCCGTAGGGAGATCGCACTGGTAACCGGAGGCGCAGTCATCCTCCTGATCGCAACTCCCACCGTTACCGCCGGTTTCGATGCTCCCACAAGGACTGCCACACCAGAGACGGTCGCCGCAGCCGTTGTCGATATAGCCGCATTCTCTGGGGTCGCATTCGTCACGGCAGCACTGCAATCCCTTGCAGCCGCAAAGGGGGATGCAATCGTTGGAATCGTCACAGGGTTCCGAGACGTCGCAGAGCCGCGGGCATTCGATCTCACCGCCGCAGCCATCCTCCACGAACCCGCATTCATTGTCCGAACACTCCAGCCGTGCG
>JBFWRO010000037.1:0-11883 GCA_050248865.1 Thermomicrobiales bacterium
GAGAGGCAGAGGAAGAGGATCCCGGCACTCGGGCAGGAGAGGCGGGATGAGGATCGTCTCATGCAACTAGCGCTGCCACTGGCCATACCCTGGATCTCAGCCATTCTGCTGGCCACGCTCGACGGTCGCCGCCGCAGACCCGCCTGGCTTGCCGTTGCGTCTCTGGCCGCGACCCTGGCCGCCACCGCCTATCTCGGGTGGGAGGTCAACCAGAATGGAACAGTGCGCATGGTGACCGGTGGCTGGCAGCCGGGAGTGGGCATCTCCCTGCGGGCGGATATGCTGGGCGTCACCTTTGCGCTCCTTTCGACTGGCGTGTTGCTGGCGGCACTCACGTTCGAGGTGTTCACGGGAATCAGATCCAGCTCCTTCCCCGCGCTGGTGCTTTTCCTGTCGACGGGTCTGAACGGTGTGTTTCTGACCGCCGACGCTTTCAACTTCTACGTCTTTTTCGAAATTGCGATGATCTCGGCATACGTGCTGACCGGGTATGGAGAAGAAGCTCGCCAGCTTCGTTCGGCAACGATCTTCGCCGTGGTCAACCTTCTGGGCTCAGCCTTCTTCCTGACGGGCATCGCCTCGCTCTATCATGTCACCGGCCGACTCGACATGGTGGGAATCGCCGCTCGCATTGGAGTATTCGAACCGGAAGCAGCGATGTTGAGCGCCGTGCTCATCTTCATCGCCTTTTCGGTCAAATTGGGCATATTCCCGTTTCACTTCTGGTTGCCGCCGGTCTATACCGGGACGCGGCCCGCCGTCGCGGCGATCCTCAGCGGGGCTGTCGCCAATATCGGGAGCTACGGTCTGCTGCGGTTTGGCGGTGAGATCCTGCCAGCACAGCTCGAGCTGGGCGCCCCGGTGTTCATGGTTCTGGGAGTCGCGAGCATCGTCTACGGCTCGGTGCAGGCGCTTTCCCGTCGCACGGTCAACGAAGTGCTGGCGTATTCATCGATTGGACAAGTTGGATTCATCATGATCGCGCTGGCGATCGGCGGCGAAATGGGTTTCGCGGCGGCAATCCTGTTCGCGATTGTGAACGCCATCAACAAAACACTCCTCTTCCTTTCAGAAAATCTGCGAGGATGGCCTTCCGGGTTTGTTTTTGTGGTTGGTGCACTGAGTGTGGCGGGGATACCTCCGGTAGGGGGCTACCTGAGCAAAGCGGGACTCTTCCGCGTGGCTGTCAGCGATCACAACTGGCTGATTTTGGGACTGATGATCATTGGTAGCGCGCTTTCATTCATCTACATGTTTCAGGTCTATCAATGGCGTTACTGGTCCTCCGACGCCGAAGATACGGAACTGCACATTTCCAGTCCGGCAACCGCCCGCGGACTGGTTGCCGTCATCGCGGTCCTGACCATTGCCGTTGGAGTCTGGCCCGAGCCTGCCCTCTGGGTCAGCGAACAGGCGGCCCAAACGCTGAGAGTGGTGCCCTGATGCGCTTCATTGGATCGGTAATTGTCCTGACCGTCATTTACGCATTGGCTCTCGCCAGCGTTCATCCGTGGGATCTGGCGATGGGCGCCGCGTTCGCATCACTCGTTTACCTCCTCTTTCGCTCATGGCTCTTTCCTTTTGGGCCGCCTGACGAACTCCCGTCGCAGAATGTCGCCTGGAAAAGGGCACTTCATGCTCCAGCCTTTATTGGGATGGTGGTGCTTCACATTCTTCGCGGCACCTGGACGGTGCTGCTGATTGTCTTGCGCGTAAGGCCGATCCGCCAGGGAATCGTTGGAATTCCGTACGGCGAGCGACGCGAGTCGGGGAGGGTGGTCATGGCGTATGCCGACACGCTTTCCCCGGGGTCAGTCATCGTGGAATTCGATGATGCCGCGCAGATTGCGTGGACTCACCTCATCGACGCATCGGATCCCGATGGCATTCGTGAAGACGCACAGGAGCTTTACGATCGCTGGCAGAAGGACGTCTTTCCGTGAGTCAGTGGAAAGGAGTTTGAGCGATGCACGAATCGGTATTCGCGGCAGCGACGGTCTGGGTAGCTGTTCTGCTCGTCGCGTGTGTCGCCCTCATGCTTCGTTCCCGGTCTGGACTCGTTCGCGTACTCGCGCTGGACACCATGACTCTGATGCTCATTGCGCTCCTGGTGCTCTTCTCCGACTCACGCCAGGTTTCCTGGTATCTCGACGCCGCGCTGGTTCTGGCGTTGCTGTCGTTCATGTCGACGGTCGCTGCCGCGAGATACTATGCGGAAGGAAGGATTTTCTAAATGAGCGTCCTGCAGGACCTGGCGCCCTGGGTCGTCGACGGCCTCGTTGTGCTCTCACTTTTCGTGATGACGATGGGTGTGATCGGGCTGGCCTGGTTGCCGGACATCTACACCAAGATGCACGCGGCCAGCAAAGCTGTGTTTCTCGGCGTCGTGCTTATCATGCTGGTGTCGTTCGGGACGCGAGACGCCTCGGTGATTGCCAGAGGGGTGTTGATTATTGGCGCACTGATGATCACATCCCCAATTTCCTCCCATGTTATTGCCAACGCCGCCGTGCACCGGAACGATAGAATGCGCTCGCCCGGCGCCATCAATGAGTCGTCGTTTCCACTGGACAAGGCCGACTCGATGCACGTGGGAGATTCCGGCGATGCCCGGCTGCGGACCTTGTTCGGAGAGTAGACCTCGGTCATCATGATCGGAGCAAAGGCAGCGCCACCGTCCGAGGAGCAGGATAATGACCGAACCAGATTCCACACTGCATCACGAAGACGACACCGAGGTCGCGGTTGTCGCTCCCGCTGAACCTGCTCCTGCGGTGGAACCAGCCAGACATGAGAAATCGGCGACACAGAAAGCGCAGGAAACCGCGCTCAATGCGTACCGGCTGGTGCGGTTGATTCTGCTGGTCCTGCTCGGCTTCGTGATCGCGCTGTTCGTCTTTCGCAACTGGGAAGATGTCGCCTTCGACTACGTCTTCGGCAGCGCGGATTTGCCTCTGGCGGTCGTCATGCTGATCTTTACGGCGGTCGGAACCCTGATCGGGATGCTCGTGTACTGGTTCCTGGCCAGGCACAACCGCAACTGACACGGTGCCCGGTTGTCGTGTCCAGAGCGCACGGGTCGCCGGCTTTGATCCCAAGCTGGTGCGAGGCTCAGGTGTGACCTCGGCGGATTGCCTTCATGGCCGCTCGCAGCTGTGGAGCAAATCCGCGCGGTCGGCTTCCCCTGATCTCCACCTTCGGCGTACCGTGCCAAACCGCACAGTCCAGGAGCGCCTGGGCAAGCTCGGCGGCGAGTTGGTCGTTGTCGGTCTGCCACGGTTCGAGATGCAGTGACCTGATCTCGAAGATGCGATCCCGGCGGTGCGCCTTCGCGTCGAGCCGCCCCACGATCGCCCCGCGATGCAGAATCGGCAGCGAAAAATAGCCGTAGATGCGCTTATGGGAGGGCGTATAGCACTCGATCAGGTAGCTGAAATCGAATAGCTCCTCTGCCCGCTTCCGATGCCATGCAACCGGGTCGAACGGGGACATGAGCGTCGTGCGAGTTGCCGAGTACTGCCTTTCGGCTACCCCCTGCACCATGGTCGCCTGATCGGGATGCACGAAGGCGGGGCCCTTCACTCCTTCGATCTGTGTGGTGATCAGCTCTCCTGACGCGGCCAGTTCCCTGATCACCGGTGCAACCTCTCCGACCTTGAAGCGGTAGTAATCCGGGATCCAGCTGGCCGCGGCAACGCCGAGGGCGCGCACGCTGTGCAGGACATGGGCGCGAACCATAGCCTCGTGAGTCGCGGTGCGCTCTTCGTCCCATTCGGGCAGGACGCGCTCACGCACATCGTAGACGCGCTGAAAGCGATCCCGCCTGTCCACCATCAGGGATCCTTCGGTGAACAGGGCCTCCAGTAGAACCTTCTCCTCTTTCCAGTTCCACCATCCGCCGCTCGTCCCCGGTTCCGCCGCGAAATCAGAGGAACGCACGGCGCCGTTTTCCCGCACGTACCGAAGCAGACGATCCGCCTCCACCCGGTTTTCTTCCAGATACTCAAAAATGCGACGGCGAAAGGAGACAGGAAAACGCGATCGCGCTCTGGCGAACGCGAAGTCCTCGATGGGTAAAAAGCAGGCCTCATGCGACCATGCTTCGAAAATCGCTTTCTCCGCGAGGAGCTCGTCCAGCCAGGTCGGGTCGTAGTGACCGAGCCGGGTCCAGAGGACGAAATATGGGCTACGGGCCACGACGTGGATCGTGTCGATCTGCAACTGGCCCATCATCTGGATGGCGGCGCGCACGCCCGCTTTGGTTGCCGGCGGACGCTGATGCTCGATCCCCTGCGCAATGAGAAGCGCCAGACGGGCACTCTCCCGGCTGACTTCAGGAGGAAAATTCGTGGCGTGCATCACGTCCTGTGCTGGTGCGATAGCGACGAGCAGCGCGGGTACCGGAACGACGATCGTCAGTAGAACGCCGGGAAGTCCGCTGCGTCAAACCAGGCACGATTCAGGAAGGCCGGATCACGCAGCGAAAACTGATGTGATTCGTGCCCGTATCGATCGGGTGATGCATTCTCGCAGCGGGGCGATAGCGCTTGCAGTAGTTCTCCGCACAGGCGAACGACCCCCCTTTGAGCACTCTCCTGGGAATGGACGGGCCCGTATCGCTGCGGTCGACGCTGCCTTCCTCGTCCCGGTTGACCGAATTCAGGCGTCCCCCGCCGCAGCAGGGCGATGCTGACTGATGCCCTGCCCGGTAGAAATCACTCGTCCATTCCCAGGCATTGCCGATCATGTCGAAGAGGTGATATCCGTTGGGGGGGAAGGAGCCGACCGGCGCCGTGCGCTCATATCCGTCGAGCTTCAGGTTCTGCCAGGGGAATGTGCCTTGCCAGTAATTCGCCATCATTCTCCCCTTGGGAGCGAGTTCTGTTCCCCAGGCATACGGGAGACCGTCAACGCCGCCCCGGGCGGCCCATTCCCACTCCGCCTCGGTGGGGATCCGCTTGCCAGCCCAATCCGCATAGGCAACGACATCCTCCCACGCCACATGGACAACGGGATGCCGCTCGCGGCCAGCGAGGGTGCTGCCAGGGCCTTCAGGATGCCTCCAGCTGGCGCCGGCTTTCCAGGACCACCAGTTGTAGTGGTTGTTCAGTGGCACGGGGCCGGAAGGCTGTTCGAATACGATCGATCCGGGCACCAGCATGGCCTGATCTGCGCCGGGATAAAGCGCTGCATCGGGAACCTGTTCGGCGATGGTCACGTAGCCGGCGTCTTTGACGAACCTGCGGAACTGGGCGTTGGTCACTTGATACTGGTCGATCCAGAAACCGTCGACGGTGACTCGATGAGCTGGCGCTTCTTCTGGATAATGCTCGTCCGAGCCCATGGTGAACGTCCCGCCAGGAATCCAGATCATTCCTTTACGCGGGGCATCGCGCAGCTGATCGAAGGTCTTTGACTGACGCATGGGTCGTTCTCGTCCGGGTCGTCATGGGAGCCGAGGGGAGCGTCATTGCTGCTCCAGGGCGCTATGCTGCCACAAAAACGGCATCATTCGCCGGGGTGAGTCGGGAAGGATCTCTGCGCTCCCTGAAATGCAACGATAGGGTTGCATTATGGGTTTCGTGGTGCTAGCCTGTTTATGCAACAATTTGGTTGCATGTTGAATGCAGGAGCGAAAGGCGAATGTCCGTCATCAACGATGTCATCACCCGGGAAATGACGCTCGATTTTCCCGTCGAGCGCGTCTGGCAGGCGATCACCGATCCCGCCGAGGTTCGTCAATGGTTCGGCGATCAGTCGGTTTACGAGCTTCGTGAAGGCGGAACCGGGGTCCACAAGTGGGGAGACAACGCGCATCGGATGCGCATCGTCACCCTGGAGCCGCCGCATCGCTATGTCTACGAGTGGGTCGTCGAACAGTACGACGATGAGTCGAGGCCTTTCGACGAAATGCAGACCACCAGAGTCGAGTACCGGCTCGAGTCTATTCCACAAGGAACTCGGCTCTTCCTGACCGAGTCCGGATTCGCATCGCATCCCCGGGACAAGCGAGAGAGCAACTACGCCGACAACAGCGAGGGCTGGGCGAGCGAGCTGGCGAAGCTGCCTGTGTTCCTGGCCCGTGCAGCCTGACCCGGATTCGAGAAAGGGACCGGCCCATGACGAGCACGATTCCAGACGAAATTCGCCGCGAGGTCATGCTGCCAGCATCGATCGAACGAGCCTGGAACGCAATCACGGAGCCCGCCGAGGTGAACAAGTGGTTTGGTGATCGCTGCGTCTACGAGCTTCGTGAAGGTGCGACCGGAGTCATGCAATGGGGAGAACATGCGTTTCGCATGGTCGTTGTGACCGTCGACCCTCCCCGCCGCTTTGCCTATCGGTGGGTCACGCCGCGAGACGACAATCATGCGATTCCGTTCGAGGAGATGCCGACGACCCTGGTCGAATTCACGCTCGAGTCTGTCGCTGGCGGCACGCGGTTGACCCTGGTGGAGTCGGGGTTCGCCTCACACCCGGAGAAGGAACGGGACAGCAACTACGCCGACAATAGCCAGGGCTGGACCGACGAGCTCGCCGAGCTTCAGGCCTGGCTGAACGCTGAGGGTCTTTGACGCATGCCGGCAGGTCAGGGTGATAGCGATCGCACGAGGGTCTTCGACGCGCTGGCGGATCCTACGCGTCGCCAAATCGTCGAGCACCTGTCCCAGACGCCCGAAGCGACGATATCCGAGATCGCCGGCAATTTCACGATCAGTCGCCAGGCGGTGACCAAACACCTCAACGTCCTCGTCGAAGCGGGGGTCGTGTCAATGACGAGCCGGGGCAGGGAGCGCATTGTCTCCCTGCGCCCGGATTCGCTTGATTCCGCCACGACCTGGCTGGAAGAAATGGGCCGCCGCTGGGACGACCGGCTGCGGGCGCTGCGAGACCATCTCGAGAAGGACGGCGCGTCGTGATCTCCCGCAAAGCAAAACTTCGCTGGCTGCACAGGCCCAGGCCACGCAACTACCCGATTCTGTATGCACCCCAGTAGCGGGGTCCGTAATAGCTCGAGTAGATGCTGTCGATCGTCACGCCAGTCGACTCGTTCTCGGCATGCACGATCAGACCATCTCCAATGTAGATCGCCGCGTGAGAAATGCCGGCTCGATACGTATTCTGGAAATAGATCAGATCACCCGGTTGCCAGTTGCCATAGTCGACCCACGTCCCCGCGGCGCCGGCCTGAGCCTCCACCGCATGCGACATCCAGATGCCAGTCGTGATCCCCACGATGTACTGGGTAAAACCCGAGCAGTCGAAGCCGCCTGGCCCTGCGCCGGCATAGACGTAGGGATATCCCACATAGGCGAGAGCAGTGGACGCAATCGTGTCACCAGTCGCCGACGGACCAACGGGCGGAGCCATGCTTGCCTTCAGGCCAGTCGCTGCTCCGGAAAGAGCGATGCGTTCTGAGAAGTCGCTCGGCGAGTCGAAACCCACCCAGGTGAACGGCACGTTGCCGAGGTTTGCTTCGACCGGTGATGCCGGAGGTGCAGGTTGCTGCCAGTAGCTCTGCCACGCCCCGGCGGGTGATGCGCTGGCGAGAAAAATGGCGGCCAGCAACGCCACAGCGATAGCCCGGCCCGCGTGCTGCAACACGCGCGGCCGCGCCCATGCGCGGTTAACCATGAAAGGAGTTTCCTTCCCTCTGTGTTTGCGAGCGGCCCCGGACTACCCGCAGCGGGACGGGTAGCGACCCCGAGGGCTGACTCAGGTTTGATCCGGCGCGCACTCGCCCCCTTGCGAGCAGTGATGTCGCCAGACTTTCCAGCCAATCTCAACCTTCGACCCGGGCCTGTGCGGAACGACATGACCACTGCAAAGCCATGTCCCAGCATCCCTCGCCGAAGGGCGAGCGGGCGGAGACTACCATGCAAGCGCGGCAGCAAACAAGGAACGACGGGGAAGCGTTGCGAGATTTCCCGTACGTACTTCTGGTTCAGCGCGTGGTCGTTCGACAGCATCGCCAGGCATTGTCCGGGCATTGTGCCAACGGATAATTGCAGATACCGGGTACAATCGAAGGAGCACGTCATTTGGTGCGCGAACGCGTCAATCGAACGCTGCCGGGCATCATTTTCTGGGAGAGGATTCAGTGGCCTATCGATTTGTGCTCGAGGTTCCTGAAGCGGACCGCAAGCCCGCCGAGGCCGTCGTTGGCGCGGTACCCGATACGCAGATTCTCGTGAGCCGGCTATCGTTTGCCGAAGGCTTCGATCGCCCATACGCTGCATTGACGATCGCCTCGGAACAGGTGCGAGTCGTTCAAGCCATCGTTGACTGGATGCGCATCGACGGGAAAACGGACGCACGCATTGTCTTGCTCGACGGTCAGCGGATTCCGCTCGCCGCCCGCAACGTCGATGACATCGTCGCGGAGATTCGCACGACCCAGCCCTGGGGCGATCGCGCGGTGCCCCGTATTGGAGATCATACCGAGGAGAAGATTGTGACTCATTCCTCACACGCGCCGGACGTTGCCATCGCCACTCCGGCGGCGAACGCCATCACCATCGAGAACGTCAATCTCCTCTCGGTCAACGTCATGGATCTCCGCAAGGCCGAGGAGTTCTATCGTGAATTCTTTGGGCTGCAGGTCGTGGGCCGCGCGACCTACGATGCGGACGGCAAATACCGCATGCTGGCCGACGACTACGATTGGGATCGAGCCATCGTCACCGAAACCGTCGCCGACGAGTCCTTCGTTCGCAACGGCGACCTGATTCTCGGGCTCCATCGAGTCGGCTCCGGCGCCCGTCTCGAGCGCACGAACATCGACCGTATCTCGATTCAGGTCGATGGCGACAGCTACCGGCGAATCAAAGCCAAGGTGCTGGTCAATTCCCTGGAGCTCCTGGGCGAGACCCAGGCGTCGTTCAAGTTCCGGGACCCATTCGGCGTTCCGTGGGAAGTCGCTCTGCCAGGATTGCTGCCTCAGGTGCTGCAGAGCTCACTGGGTTCCTGATGCTCGATGAATATCAGGACCTGATCGAAGAGCTTCTCGGCACCCCTGGCATCGTTCGTGAGGCTGGTTCTCTCGAACCCGAGAGGCTCCGCCTCGTGGCTGCCCTTCACGCCCGCGATGCTGTTGCACTCGATCGCATCCAGCGGCTCGTGCGGGAAACCGCGCCGCACTTCAAAGTCCTTCCCTCGTTCGACGCTGCGGTCGAGGCTGCCACGCTGCCGGAAAACACGGCTGCGATGATGGAATCATTCGAAACAACCCGCGGCGACCTCGTCTCGCTGCTGATGAACCTCACGCTCAAGGACTGGGAGCGCACAGCCACCTATGACGCCGGCGGCGAAATATCGCTCGTCGATGACGTCGAGCTGCACGTGGAGTTCGACGAGGCATTTCGCGCCCGATTCCAGGGGTAGTCCCGCGTCCGCCTCGCTGTTCCGTTTCCAGGACGAATTGGCCACGCCGTGCTCAGGCTGGAATACCGCCCGGATCGGTTCGCATCGCCTCGTCCACCGTGCTGCGAATGTCGTGCACCGGGTTGTACCCCAGCATGTTTCGCGCTTTGGCAGTCGAGTGGTGGATGCGGATGGGTGGTCCGGGCAGGCGAACATCGACCAGATGGCGGCCCGTCGCTTCCGCCAGGACGCCCGCCGCATGATCGTAGGCGATTGGCGCTGGCCCGCTCAGGTTGAACGCCTCACCGACGGCCGCCGGATGCTCAAGAAGCAACTGAAGACCCTGAACGAGATCACGCACATCACAATACTGGAACAGATAGGGTCTCCCATCCTCTTCCCGGGCGAGAAGAATGTTCGGTTCATCGCCGACCTGAAGCGCGGCCACCCGGTCAGCTGCTTCGTCACCTGACCGATTACGAATAAATCGTAGAAGTGAGCTGAGGTGCAAAAAATTGCCCAGGGGTCGCTCTGGATACAGCACTTCCCATGGCTCGATGGTCAGCGCAAATCGCGCCACTGCCACCGGCAACCCTCGTCGCCGATAAAAATAGTCGCCCATCGTTTCGCCCGTGAGCTTGGTCACGCCGTAGAAGCTATAGGGCTCCTTAGGGTGGGTTTCATCGATCGGCAGATACCTGGCGAAAAGCGAAGGGTACACCTCGTCGCTGCTGGCGAAGACAAAGCGGCTGATATTTCCCTGATTCGCCGCCGCCTCCATCATATTGAACGTGCTGCGCACGTTGTCGTCGAAGAGATCCTGATCGTCGTCCGGACCAAAGAGGAGCATCGCCCCCAGATGCATCACCGCATCGCAACCGGAAATCGCTTCCGCGCAAAAACGGGCATCCCGCAGATTGCCGGTGATCACCTCGATGCCGTCGCTGGTTGCTCGTTCGATGCCCCGATCGCCCGGAATCGCCGTGCCGCGCACCTGATATCCCTGATTCTTGAGATGACGCGCCAGATTGTTGCCGATTCTCCCTGTTGCCCCGGTGACCAGAACGTTCACGTGGTCCCTTTCCCATGCAGTTGCGCGCGCAATCGGTCAAAAAAACGCCGCCATTGACAGGCGGCCGCAGCGGTGTAAGTATACGCGAGAGTCGATGTGATCTCGTGAAAATTCCTGGGTTTCCCCTCTCGTGAGCAGGAGCATTCCCCGGTTCACATTCGCGGTGGAATCAAAGTCAGAGTGGAGGATTTCTCGATGCCCGATACCGCACATTCGCTAATGTCGCAATTCATGTCCGGACGGATGGATCGCCGCCAGCTGCTCGCGCGCGCCGCGGCAGCCGGAATTGGTGTTTCCTCGCTGGCGGCCGCCGCCAATACGCCATGGCTGGCGGCAGGGGTTTCCGCTCAGGCAACAGGCGAGCTCGTCGTTGCCGCTGGTGGCGATATCGACACGCTCGATCCCCACATCAGTCAGTTGCTGATGTTCAGCGACACCATGCGACGCACCGTGTTCGATGGCCTGATTTCGTATGCCGACGACCTGAGCTATGTCGGCAATCTCGCCGAGTCGTGGGAGAACCCGGACGACACGACGTATGTCTTCACGCTCCGCGAGGGACTGACGTATCACGACGGTACCGCCGTCGACGCCAGCCACGTGCAATTTTCCTTCGAGCGGATCGCCGAGCTGGAGACGGTCTGGTCGTCCAGAGTGGCGAACGTGGCGGGCTATGAGGTGATCGACCCCCGGACCATCAGCATCACGCTGAGCGAAGTACAGGCGGACTTTCTCGATGGTCTTGGCCCCATCTCGATCATTTCTCCGGAGATTGCGGAGAACATCGAGTCGGTCGCCATCGGTACGGGCCCGTTCAAATTCGTCGAGTGGGTGCCGAACGACCACATTCTTCTCGAAGCCAACCCGGACTACCACGAGGAAGGCATGCCCGGCGTCGCCAGCATTCGCTTCAATGTTCTGCCAGAGCCGCAGGTGGCGATCACCAACCTGCAGTCCGGCGATGTGAACGGAGTGCTCGATATACCGGTATCGCAGGCAACGCCGCTGGAAGGCGATGACCGGGTAACCGTCATCAATGTGCCGACGACGAGCATCCACATCTTCGAGATGATCGGCAAAAACAACGAGATGATTCGCACAAACGCGGCGGTTCGCCAGGCGCTGGCCCATTGCCTCGACAAGAACGCAGTGCAGCAAACGGTCTTCGCCGGCGGCGGGCAGCCAAAATGGTCGTTCGTCGGCTCCACCCACTGGGCGTATGTCGACGTGCCGGGATACGACTATGATCCCGCCGCCGCTGCCGGCATTCTCGAGGAACAGGGCGCCGCTGGTCTCGAGTTCACCTGCTTGTGCATCCAGGGGTATCCCGACGGCGAACGAGCGGCCACCATCTGGCAGGCAGGTCTCGCTGAGGCCGGCGTCACCATGAACATCGAGGTTCTGGAGCTCTCCGTCTGGCTGGACAACTACCTGAACCACACGTATGA
>JBFWRO010000038.1:0-11865 GCA_050248865.1 Thermomicrobiales bacterium
AGCGTTTTAGCGTTGTCGGGTGGTTCCTTGTGATGCGACGTCCTCGGGCGAGCGAGGCGAAACCCGGATGGTTCGTTCGTTTCGGTAACTGACCATCCCAGGTCCCGCGCCTTTGATCTTCCGCACATCCTTTCTCCTGCAGATGTCGACCTCGACCGCAGTGCTCTCCCGCGAACCACTGTAGTACGCGGCCAGGGAGGCTGCGGCTTCCAGCGCCGGATCCGAGGGATCGTGATCGAGTCCCGCAGGTTTCAGAATGACATGCGCTCCCGGCGCTCCTCTGACATGGAACCAGTAATCGTGCGGACCGGCAACGTCAAAGGTGATCGTGTCGTTCGCTTGTCCGGAACGACCGACATATATGGCGTGGCCCTCGATGTCGATGAGGGGCATTGGGCGAGGAGGCTGCTTCGCTGACCGCCGTGATTTACCCGGTGCGGAAGGCTCGGCCGTCGAGGTTTGACGTGCTTCCCACTCCCGCCGGAGGGCCTCGATCTCATCAAATGTCTCAGCAAGTTCAACAAGCGTAAACAGCTGATCGAGGTAATCGAGCTCAGTGGATGCCTGTGCGAGCAGGGGTTCGAGTTGTTCGCGGCCGCGACCCGCTTTTCGATAGCGGGCGAAATACTCCTGTGCAACCGCAGACGGCGCCTCACCCGGATCGAGCGGAATATCCTCCCCCTCACACGTGAGGCGATCCTGGCCCGGCTCGAGCGTCCACAGATTGGCCAGGATCGCCTCCCCCCAACGCCGATAGCGGTCACCGTCGTCCGCAACCAGCAGCTCCTGCTGGAGGGCTTGCCGTCGTGCACGAGCACGTGTCCGCGATGCCTCGATCGTTCGATGAAGGCGATCGCGCCTCCCCGCATGCCGCGCTAAGCTTTTCGCCGTACCTTGGTACGCCTCGATAACAGACGAGATCGAGTCCTTTGTTTCGACGGTGAGCGCGCGCTCGGCCACGAGGTGCCGCAGGGGCTGAGCCGCATAGGCGTCAATCGCTCCATCGTCGTCGAGAAAGAGCGTTGGCTCCCAGATTCCAGCAGCAATGGAGTGAAGCATTGCCCGGGTTTCGTTCGCCAGGAGGCTCAACGTGGTCTCGGAAAGCGCTTCGGGCGGGAGGTGCGACTGCCCGGCGGCGCGAAAGAAAAGTTCTCTGGCCATTTGTGGACTGATTCCGGCTACTGACCGCACAAACCATGAGTTGAGGTCCTCCATTTCGCGCCGGCGGCTACTGGCGTCTTGCAGTTGCTTCACCGTCATGTTGCGCGGGTCGATGCGGTCGCCCATCGGCGGGAGGGAATATGGTCTTTGCGGCAGGACGGGTCTGACGCCGCTCATCAGCGGCGTGACGCGCTTGAGCGATTCGAGCACCACACCGTCATTGCTGACCAGAATGACATTGCTGCGCCTGCCCATGAGCTCGATCGAGAGGGTCGAGTGAACCACCTCACCGGGCATGTCAGCCTCTCCGTCTTCCTCGAGCTCGATCTCGTCACTATCTCTCCGCACCAACTTTGCAAAGTGAATCTGCACGACTCGATCGAGTGGAGGTTGGCTAACGGCAATGACCATCGCGCCCCTGAGGTGCTTCCGCATCAGCAAGGCGAACGGCGTGACGATTTCCGGATCAGACCGAACGTCAGACTTCGTCAGGTAGCACGCCGGATCGTGTCCACCAATTGTTGCCAACAGTTTCGTGCGCGACTGGTGCGCATAGATTTCGAGGACGACAGAATCCCGGTCCCGGAGGCCGGTTGTCTGCACACGGCCGCCCACGATGTGTGTGGAAAACTCGTCGACGATAGCGGCCGTCGTCATCAGGTCAAACATGGCGGGCAATATCCGTCATAATTCGGGTGAGGTTATTGGCAAGGCTCTGGCAGGGTGCGGCGTGGATGAACTGAGTCAACTGGCGAGTGAGCTTGGAGAAGGTCATGGTGATGCGATCATCTCCCAGCTGAGAAACCGCCGAAAGCCGCGCATGTTCGTCATTTCCGGTCCGTCTGGCGTTGGCAAAGACTCGATCATCAAGATTCTGAGGGAGATCTTCCCAGATGTACATGTTGCCGTGACGGCAACAACTCGGGAGCGTCGACCTGGTGAGGCCCATGGCGTCGACTACTTTTTCTACGATCCAGCGTACTTCGAAGAACTGAGATCTGCAGGGGAATTCCTCGAGTCGGCCGAGGTCTACGGTAAGTGGTACGGCGTGCCGAAGCACTCCGTGCGGCATGCCGTCGAACGGGGACAGGATGTTTTTGTCAAGGTCGACGTTCAGGGCGCAGCAACCATTCGTCAGCAGGTTCCCGACGCGGTTTTCATTTTCGTCTCACCGTCATCGAGTACTGAGTTGCTCGAGCGTTTGCGAACACGGAAAACCGACGATCCCGAGATCCTGATTCGGAGAGTGCGGGCCGCCGAACAGGAACTTGCCCGTGCTGATGAGTTCGATTATGTCGTGTTCAATGGGCAGAATGAACATGGCGTGCCGGAGCAGTCTGTTTCCGAGATCACGTCGATCATCGAAGCGGAACGGCATCGCATTCATCAACCCACCATCGATCTCTGAACGCGTCGCCGTCCCGACTGAAACCGGAGATGCGGGCTAACCGGCGACCAGCTCCTCTTCTGCGACCTCCTCGACGACCTCGAAGAGGGTCGTTCTGTCTTCCACACGGTCGACGAACAAAATACCATCGAGGTGGTCTATCTCATGCTGAAGCACTCGGGCGAGCATTCCTTCGGCTTTGATCCGCACATGGCGGTTGTCCAGATCGACCGCCTTGACCGTGATGGTCGTCATGCGCGGGACGTCGCCGACCCATCCGGGAATGCTCAGACAGCCTTCCTGCCCATACTCTTTGCCCTGCCCCTTGACTATCTCGGGATTGATCAAAATCAGCGATATCTCCGGGTCTTCGTCCTGCACGTATCCGGACGGGAGATGGACGACAATGATGCGGCGCATGACACCGACCTGAGGGCCGGCAAGGCCGACGCCGGGCGCATCGAGCATCGTTTCGAACATATCGGCGGCAATTTTTCGCAGGCCATCGTCGACTGACCGAATCCTGGTCGACTTCTGACGAAGCCGGGGGTCCCCTTCCAGAATGATCTCCATCAGTGCCATATCACGCAGTTCCACGATTGTTCAACATCAGGGCAACACATCCGATTTACAAGTATCCCACCCAGGCCTGTCGGACTCAACGGTTAACTGGCGGTCAAACCACGCTATTTGGATCGATGTCGACAATCCAGCCGGGCCGGGCCGGGAGATCGTCGAGCAATCGTTCGAAATCCTCGATTGACGATCTCAAGACAATTTGCCACTGGAATTCTCCGCGTATCCGCGAAACGAACGCCGGTGCGGGACCGAGTAGATCGACTCTGGCGTCTCGGGTGCGGGCATGCGCCGCAAGCTCATTCGCCATTGCGGTGCCTTCTTCCCGGCACGCCTGCTCTGACGGAGAGCGAAAGACGTACCGTGCCATTCGGCTGAATGGCGGATACCGGAATCGCTGCCGGAACGAGATTTCCTGTAGATAGAAGTCCTCGTAACTGTGGTTTGCCGCGGCAGTAATCGCGTAATGGTCCGGCGTGTACGTCTGTACCACGACATCTCCGCGGGCGACGCGGCGACCGGCCCGACCGGCGACCTGCGAAATCAACTGGAACGTTCGTTCAGCGGATCGAAAATCCGGAAAGTGCAGCTGGCTGTCCGCCTGCACGACGCCGACAGTGGTCACCCGAGGAAAATCAAGGCCCTTGGCCACGATCTGCGTACCGACGATGATATCTGCCTCACCATGCTCGATTCGCCGGAGCACGGACTCGAATCCACCCAGGGCACGAATCGAGTCACGGTCGATGCGCATGACGCTCGCGCCTGGAAAATACCGCCTCATCTCCTGTTCGACACGCTGGGTGCCGGCTCCGAAGTAATCCAGTGGCCCTCCGCAGGCATCGCATCGCTGAGGCGGGGCGGCGCGGTTATTGCAGCGGTGACAGACAAGTCGCTCGATATCACGGTGATACACCATCGGAATGTCACAGTAGGGACAGAGGATGGCTGTGCCACAGGAGCGGCATATGACGATGGTGGACATTCCCCGGCGGTTGAGCAGCACGACGGCCTGCTCCCGGTTGGAGAGCGCTCGCTCGATCGACTGAGTCAGCGGTCCTGATATCAGCGTCGCCCCCGTGGTCCGCGCTTCTTTGCGCATGTCGACCACGGTAATTGCCGGCATCGCGGCGCTTTCACGGCTTTCCAGAGCGCCAATGCCTCCTACATCGAATCTCACGCGCTCGGGCAGATCGACGCGCCGAACAAAGCCCCGGGTGGTGCGCCAGGCGGTTTCGATCGACGGCGTCGCACTCCCGAGCACCAGCGCGGACCGTCGTGCAACAGCGATCTTCTCGGCCAGGGCGCGCGCATGGTAGCGGGGATCGGACTCCTGTTTGTACGCTGAGTCCTGCTCCTCGTCGATGGCAATTGCTCCAAGTTCCTGAACCGGGGCGAAAAGGGCAGAGCGAGGTCCTACGACGATCGATCGTTCGCCGGCCTGAATCGCCTTCCAGACGGCGTAGCGTTCGCCGGCGTTCTGCGCTGAGTGGAGTACGGCGACCTGACCTGGGAACCTCTCCTCGAAGCGCTGCACGATTTGCGTGGCCAGGACGATCTCCGGGACCAGCATGATCATGCTCTTCCCGTCCCGAAGGCAGCGACCCGCCATGCGCAAGTACAGCTCGGTCTTCCCGCTGCCGGTCACCCCGTAGATGAGCAAAGGCGCCGGATCGCCCTGGACCATCGATCGCTCGATCGCTTTCCAGGCATCGGCCTGCGCCGGTGAGAGCACTGGAGCTGACGTTTCATCGGGAGCCACGCGGCGAGACTCGACATCCCGTTCGACGATCTCGATCAGACCCTTTGATTCGAGGGCGGTGATCACGGAGGCGCTTACCCCGGTCTGGCGAACGAGCTCGGATACCGGTACGTACTCATGTTCATCGCCCAGGAGACGTTCTCGCTGGGCCATCAATTCGAGGACTTCACGTTGCCGCCCGGATCGCGAGACGGCCTCCGGATCGAATTCGATCAGGCGAGCGTATCGCGCCGTGCGTGATTTGGGGATTCGATCCTCGACCCCGATCGACCGCTCGATGAAGTCATCCTCCTCGAGCTGACGTAGCGCGGCGGGCTGGTTCCTGCCCAACTCTCGTCGCAGCTGATCGCCAGTCATCTCGCCACGCTCTTTGAGAAGCTCGACGATGCGGCGGGGCACTGGGGAGAGGCTTTCGATCCGCGGGTCATCGGGATCGATCAGCTCGTAGGATTCTGTTGTGCGGTGTTCGACTCCGGGTGGAAAAAACGGGGACGCAGCAGCGTAGAGCGTGCTGGCCGTTTCACGGGCGATCCAGTGAACAATCTCCATCTCCGATTCAGTGAGCAGGAAGGCCGGCTTGACGAGTCCCGTAACAGACTTCAGGTTTACGTCTGGCGGAGGGTCGCGATGCAGGCGGACGATCAATCCCAGCCCAGCGCCTTTGCGCAGCGGAACCCAGATGAGATGCCCTACCCGCAATCGCCCGGCCAGACGGTGTGGAACGCTCCATGTGTAGATCGACTGGCCATGAGCTGCTGCGGGCACATCGATCGCCACATCGGCGCAAAGGGGGAGACTATTCTGGTTACCGTTGGCGGCGTCACTTTTCATGAGCCAAGCATAGACTCACGCCGGTGACACGAACAAGCGTTCTTGGGACGGTTGCCTACAGGGCCTGCTCAGACAGTCGAGAGTTCCGCTGCCCGGGCAAACACTGCTGGCCCGCCGCCCGTATGTATGAAAACCACGTCATCCTCGGGCGAAAAGCGGCCCTCGCGGATGTGGCCGATCAGACCCGACATCGCCTTTCCCGAGTAGGTTGGCTCGAGAAAGAGCGCCTCTGTCCTGGCGAGCAGTCCAATGGCTTCGAGACCGGATGGCGTGGCGACGCAATAACCCTCCCCGACGTAATCGTCGTCTATCGCAAATTCCGCCGGAGAATACTGCCGATCTATCGCCAGCAGGGAGGCCGCTCCTGTCGCGATCGGCGCAGCATCGGCCGCTAACATCTCGGCATGATCCTCGACGGCGATCGCCTGAATCAGGCCCTCCCTTCCGACCAGCGTCGCCCCGACGACCAGTCCCGCCAGCGTACCCTGGGACCCAGTTGGGCTGTAAATGCGGTCTGCCTCGATCTCCATAGACGCCATCTGACCGGCGAGCTCGACCATTGCCCGCGCATACCCCAGGGCGCCGAGCGAGGTGCTCCCGCCCACGCGAATGACGTATGGTCGTTCTCCGCTTTTACGAAGCTCATCAGCGATACGGAGCATCGCGGCGTGTCTCGCGTCGCCCGGTTCCAGGATATGAATTTCGGCTCCCATCATCCGATCGAGAAGCAGGTTTCCCTGCATGTCGAGCCCAGCTCGCGGATCGAGCACCAGCTCCGCGCGCAAGCCGGCAAGGACGGCGGCAGCGGCGGTCATCCTCGCGTGGTTCGACTGCGTATTGCCTTCGGTCACCACAACGGTTGCCCGTTGCGCAAGAGCGTCCGCCATCAAATACTCGAGCTTTCGGGCCTTGTTTCCGCCAAAAGCCAGCCCGGTGAGATCGTCGCGTTTGATCCAAATCCTGGGAGTATTGGTTCCAAGAGCCGCTTCGAGTCGAGGAGCACGGTCCAGGGGCGTTGGCAACAAGCACAGAGGAAAGCGCGGAATTGCTTCCAGCGCGGCGAGACCTTCCACGTTCCCCACTCAGCAGCTCCCTTACGTACCGCTCCTGGACCCTGAAATCCGAGACCGAATGGGACCAAGTATCGCCGTATACTCCCGAGAGCGACAGGCACGCGCTTAACAGGAGTACCCGATGTCCAGTGTTTCCACCTCCCCAGACCTGACCACTGCGTACGCCGAGCAATTCGCCGGTTCACAGGCGCGGTACGAACTTGCCCAGAAAAGCCTGGCCGGCGGCATCGCCCACGACGGCCGTTTCATGAAACCCTTTCCTCTTCACATCGAACGAGCCGATGGAGCGTACAAGTGGGATGTCGATGACAACCGCCTGATCGACTATGCGATCGGGCACGGCTCGCTGATTCTCGGGCACAACGATCCCGACATTACCGCGGCGATGCATGCGCAGCTCGATAAAGGCACGCATTATAGCGCTGGTCATGAAGGTGAGGTTCTGTGGGCTCAGCAGGTTCAGAAGATGATCCCCAGCGCCGACCTGGTTCGCTTCACGGGATCAGGCACTGAATCGAATCTGCTGGCGATGCGTCTGGCTCGCGCTTATACCGGAAAGCCTGGCGTGCTGAAGTTCGAGGGACACTTCCACGGCTGGAGCGATTATCTGATCAAGGGAGAAAAGCCTCCATTCGAGAGTCCCGGCGCGGCAGGTGTTCCCGATGATGTCATGCGCACGGTGGCGGTTTTGCCACCGGACGATCTCGGCGCTGTCGAAGAACGATTGTCGCAAGGTGACATCGCCACGATTCTCGTCGAGCCAAGCGGTGCGTCATGGTCGATGATTCCGCTCGCCGACGGAACACTGGCCGCGCTGAGGGACCTGGCCGACACGTACCACGCGGTGCTGATCTTCGACGAGGTCATCACCGGTTTCCGCTGGTCTCCTGGTGGGGCACAGCAGAAATTCGGCATCACGCCGGATATGACGACAATGGCCAAAATCGTCGCCGGCGGTATGCCGGGCGGAGCCGTGGCAGGCAAGAAAGAGATCATGGACTACGTGGTGTTCAAGGATGAGCCAGGATGGAATGCGAAAAAGGTCATCCATCCAGGCACGTACAACGCCAACCCACTGGCCGCCGCCGCAGGCTACACCTGCCTGCAGAAGTGTGAAGACCCAACGATTCACGCCACGTGCGATGACCTGGCCGCCAAGCTCCGCATTGGGTGCAACACGATCCTCGAGGAGCGCGGGGTAGCGGGCTGCGCCTGGGGAGAGAGTTCGGTGTTTCACCTCATCGTCGGCGAGACCTGCACCAATCGCACCAGCGGCGACCTGCGCGTACCGGCCGGCATCGATCCGGCCACGCTCAAAGCCAGTGGAAAAGCAGGATTGGCCATGCCCCTGACGATCGCGATGGCCCTGGAGGGAGTCGATCTCTTCAACGGCGGCGGATTGCTCAGCGTTCGGCACACAGAGGACGACATAGCTTTCACCGTCCAGGCTTTTGGACGTGCGCTGACGCGTATGACGGAGTCAGGTTACTTCTCCTGACCGCGGACGAGCGAGATGTAATCTGCAGGGGTGTCAACATCAGGCGGCATCGGACGGTCGAACGCAACTCGCACGATGCTGCCTTCGTACTTGCGGAAGATCGCTCGCGCACCGGTATCACCCGTGAGTTCCTGAATCTCGGGAAAGACTGATCTGGCGAAAACAACCGGGTTCCCACGGTCTCCCTGCCAGTATGGGACCGCAAGAGGCGGTTCGGCGGCTTTCCAGGCATCGACCACCTGGTCGATGTCATCGTTTGTCACTCCGGGTTGATCGCCCAGCAGGACGACCGCCGCATCGACAACGGGAGGCAGCGCGGTGACACCGGCAATCAGCGAACTCGCCTGCCCGCTTGCGTAGTGGGGGTTGATAACGACGGTTGCGTGGCCCGGATCGATGGCGACCCTGACTCGCTCAGCGTCGTGCCCCAGCACCAGGACCACGCCATCGACATTCGCCGCTCGGGCATTGTCGATCACGTGCTGGAGGAGTGGCTTGCCTTGCAACTCGAGCAATTGCTTGGTCGATCCTGCGCGACTGGCCGTACCAGCAGCGAGAATCACCGCCCAGACGGTTCGGGAGCGGTTCATCGTTCGAGATCGCTAGACGCGAGGCCGGATGTTGCCCGTCGCCGTCGCGAGGGGCCCACCCTCACGGTCGTTCCAGACGGCAATGATCTCCGCCAGGATGCTGATCGCCATCTCCTCGGGCGTGCTTGCGCCGATGTTCAGTCCGATTGGTCCGCGGATGCGGGAGATACTCTCATCGTCGACCCCTGCTTCCTCGAGGCGCTGGCGGCGGTCGACATTCGTCTTGCGGCTGCCGACGGCCCCGATGTACCGGGCAGGGGTGGCAAGGGCGCCGAGCAACGCAGGCTCATCGAACTTGGGATCGTGGGAAAGAATGGCGATTGCGGTATTGCGATCGACTGTACGGCCTTCCAGGGCGGCATCCGGCCATTCCAGCACGATCTCGTCAGCGTCGGGGAAGCGATCCCTGGTGGCCAACTTGGCGCGAACGTCGATGACGACGACACGAAAGCCAAGCATTTTGCCCATGGTGGTCAGCGGCTGCGCGACGTGCACCGCGCCGAAAATCAGGAGCGATGGCGGCGGCGGGAAGCTTTCGAAGAAAACCTCGATCTCGCCTCGAGGGCCAGGAATGGTGGTCGTTGTGGAGATCGACTCGCCGAGCCACCGCTTCGCTTCGGCGACGACCAGGCGATCGAGAGCGGCATCGCCAAACGTGCCGTCGCTTTGACCATCGATGACCAGGATTTTGGCTCCAAGCGGCTCTCCTCGGACGATCGTTGCGGCTGCCGCCGGTTTCCAGGACTCAATGGCCGCTTTCAGGCGCTCATACGTCGTGGATCTCTCTGCCTCGCTCACTTGGCGACGTCCAGTGGCTCCACGTAGACCTCGATTGTGCCACCGCAGGCCAATCCGACATCCCAGGCCATTTCGTCGGTGATGCCGTACCGAATGAGCTTCGGCTTACCGCTGGCGAGAACCTCCTGAGCCTCCTCGAACACCGCGGTCTCCACACATCCGCCACTGACGGACCCAGCCAGATTACCGGCATCCGAGATGGCCATGGTTGCCCCAACCGGGCGTGGTGCGGAACCTTCGACTTTGACCACGGTGGCGAGTGCAACTCGCTCGCCCGAGCTTTGCCAGGCATCAATGTCGTGCAGCAAATCTTTCACGACTTCCGCTCCCTTCTATGCGTTTGCCGCCCATCATCGGACCGACATCGACCATCAGGTGGCCGCGATCGTTCATGAACGGCTTCATTTCGAGCTTATCGCCAGACATCGCCCGAATCGAACGATTCGAGCGCACAGGTGGCGAGTCATCCATGTCGCCGAGCAAATGCGCCAGCGCTTCCAAACTCTTAAGATTGTGAACCGGTAGAAACGCGTCGACGTACGGCAGCGCTGCGCGAATTCCCTGCGTCAGAGGCTGGTAACCGGGCGCTCCAAGCAAGGGGTTGAGCCAGATCAGGCGCCGGCAGGAACGCTGGAGGCGAGCCATCTCTGACGCCAGGAGCTGCGGGTCGCCCCGGTCCCAACCGTCGGAGATCATGACCACCGTCGCCCCGGATCTCAGCACGCGCCTGCTCCACTGATAGTTGAACGCCTTGATCGACTCGCCGATCCGGGTTCCGCCTGACCAGTCGTGGACCGACTTGACGACCTGTTCGATCGCCGAGTCGACATTGCGCTTGCGGAGCTCGCGGGTGATTCGGGTCAGTCGTGTGCTGAACACGAAAACCTCGACATTGTCCAGGCCGTGTTCGAGGGCATGGACGAACTGCAGGAGGAGTCGGGAGTAGCGGTCCATCGATCCGGAGATGTCGCAGATCAGGACCAGCGGCCGCATTTTCTCTTTGCGCCGCCGGCGCCGCAGCTCGATGGGAACGCCGCCGTGCTTCAAACTGTGTCTGAGGGTACGGCGATAGTCGATGAAATCGCCATGAGGCGCTTTTTCCAGTCGCCGAGTCTGCCGGGTTCCGAGACGCCAGGACATCCCAGAGATAATTCGCCTCGCTTCAGCGATTTCATCGGGTGAAAACTGGGCGAAATCCTTCTTCCGCAGGACTTCTCGAGCGCTGAAGACGATGACATCCTCGGGCAGCGCGTCGAGGTCCTCCGCCTTTCCCTGATCGAGCGCTTCCGTGTCCTCAACCGCCATCACTGCGCGGTCTCTGGACTCGTTCCCCTGACCGGTTTGCGGTTTTTTCTTCTCGACCTCAGCGCCCTGCTTCGAATCAGTCGGGGCAGGCGGCATGTCGAATCGATGCTGATCGAGCGCGTCCTGCTCAAGTGTTTCCGGGCGCAAAAGACGCCGCCAGAAACGGGCGAAGATCGCATCGAAGACAGGAATCTGTTCAGGAGAGGTCACCAAAGTCGATTTTGCGGCACTGTAGAAGTCGTCGCGGCGGTTGCAATCGATCACTGAGACTGCATCGACGAGATTGATGATCTGTCCCGAACCGATTCGCAGACCCGCGTCGCGCAAATCGCGGGCGAGCGTGAGGAGATTTGCCGCCAGATGGGATTCGAGCGGTGTTTGCTCGAAGAGCTGGTATCCAGGTCTATCCGGCACGATCCGCTCGCTCCACAAGAGCCGCAGCGACATCGCCTCGGACTCTCTCGACATCTTCCTGGTATTTGAGGATGACGCCCAGCGTGTCGTCGACCGCGTCCGTCGTCAGGGCCTTGGTGCCCAACGCCAACAGCGCATGGGCCCAGTCGAGCGTTTCAGCCATACCGGGAGATTTGAAAAGATCGACCTCCCGCAAACCCTGGGTGAAGGTGCAAATCTGAGCGGCCATTTTCTCCGGAGCCTCTGGGACCTTTGCGGTGAGAATGCGGAATTCCTTTTCAAATGTGGGGAAGTCGATCCAGAAGTACAGACAGCGTCGTTTCAGGGCATCGTGAATCTCCCGGGTGCGATTGGACGTCAAAATGACGATCGGCACATGCTCGGCGCGAATTGTTCCGAGCTCCGGCACGCTGACCAGGAAATCAGAGAGCAGTTCGAGCAGGAAGGCCTCCAACTCCTGGTCCGCACGG
>JBFWRO010000039.1:0-11590 GCA_050248865.1 Thermomicrobiales bacterium
AAATGCCCAGAATTCCGAGCACTGGTCGTCCTTTCTGAAAAGTCAGGGAGCAGACGGTAAAGATGCAGGCGACATAGAGCACGACCAGAATCGCGCCGAGTACCCACTCGAGCCAGGACATGGATTTCCTCCTATTGGTCATGTGAAGCGAACCGCGCAGCAGTTGTCAGTCGTCTCAACCCGACTCGGGGTCCTGGAATCGACGATGCAGAAGGCTTCGGGCCGGACTTACCACTGGCAACCCTATCGGCGCACGGTCTACCTTGTCATTCGCCCATTGGAGTAGTTTGGCGTAGACATCGAGAAGTATGGGTCCGCCAGCCGCTCTTCCTGCCAGAGGCGAGGACAACTTGGTAATATGAACAAATGATCGATATCGATGCGCTCGACACCACCGAAGCCGCGACGCTGCCAATCAAGACGCAGTGGCGACTGGTGCACTACTGGCGAGACACTGGGCAGTTCGAACGCGCGCATGCGTTGATCGACGAACATGTCGGCCGGAATGGACAGACCATCACAAACGTGATGGAGCGGGCTCGTGTCGCACAAGCCGAGGGAGACACTGTTGCTGCCCTGCGCTACGCCAGAGAGCGGTACGGACTTCGTGCTTCGGTTCCCGCGACGAATGCTCTGATTCGCGCTGAAATCGCAGCGGGCAACCTCGCGCGGGCACGTGATCTCATCAGCGAGCTCGAAAAATCCGGAGCGGAGGGTCCATCGGTTTTGAGGCTCAGAGCCGAAATAGAGCGACGAGCCGGCAACCTCGATTTGGCCGAGAGCTTGCTGCGTCGCAGCGTGCATAGCGACTATTCCTCGCCTGACACTTATCTTGGCCTAGCGGCTGTCGCACTTGCTCTCGGCGACATTGCCGCCGCGCGCGAGCATCTCGACCTTTTGCTGACCGATCCGGCAACACTGGATTACCGGCACCAGCGTGAGGCCGGGCTGCTTTTCGAACAGATGGGCGACACAGACCGCGCCAGTCAGCTGCGGGATCAGGCCAACGAGGCGCTACGATCAGTCAAGGAACAATTGGGGCGCGAAGTCGACTCCCGACTCGGGGCGTTCGTCACTCTGGGTGATGATGCGGTCGATTTCTCGGACGCCATTGTTGATGCGAACGAGTCGTCTGGGCCCGAACTCGATTCAACGATCGTCGCTCCTCTGAAGCAGGTGTTCGGATTCGATGGTCTGCGCCCTGGTCAGGCCAGCGTCATCTCGAGAGTCATGTCGGCCATCGATACCCTGGCCATTATGCCGACTGGGTCCGGCAAGTCGCTCACCTTCCAGCTTCCGGCACTGTTACTCCCCGGCGTGACGATCGTCATCTCTCCTCTGATCGCACTGATGAAGGATCAGGTCGATTCGCTGCCGGAGGAACTCCGCCGCCGGACGCGGCTGATCAACAGCACGCTATCGCCGGACGAAATGGAGCGCGCGCTGGATGAACTGATCAGCGGCGCACTGAAATTGGTCTATGTGGCGCCGGAACGACTGCGAGACCGGGCATTCCTGCAGGCAATCCGGCAGACGCACGTCTCGCTGGCAGTCATCGATGAGGCGCACTGCATCAGTCTGTGGGGTCAGGATTTTCGGCCCGATTATCTCTTCATCCCTCGGGCGGTGAAAGAGATGGGGGAACCACCGGTTCTGGCCGTAACGGCAACGGCGACACCGGACATGGCCCGGCATATCGCTGAAGCGCTACGCCGCACGATGGATCTTTGCCGGGTCAGCCTTTTTCGTCCCAATCTCTTCTACGAAGTCCGCCAGGCGGGTTCCCGCGAGTTCAAGATCAGAGAAATGGTCGATATCTGTCGCAATCTCGAGGGGAGCGGCATCGTCTACGTGAATTCGCGAAAAGACACCGAGTCATTTGCTGCGATCCTGCGAAGCAATGGGGTGAACGCCCTGCACTACCATGCCGGTCTGGAACCAGGTCTGCGAGCATCACACCAGGACCGTTTCATGTCGGGGCAGGTGCGGGTCGTGGTGGCGACGATCGCTTTTGGCATGGGTGTCGACAAGGCAAATGTCCGTTTCATCATCCATTTCAACCCGCCTGCGTCGCTGGAAGCGTATGCGCAGGAATCAGGTCGCGCCGGCCGGGACGGGGAGATTGCTCGCTGCATCCTCCTGGCGACTCGGACAGACGAAACACGCCTGAAGACCTTTTCGCGGCAAGATGTCGTCACCAAGGACGATCTACGGGTGGTCTATACGAACCTGAAACGACGGGCAACGGGGCGGTGGGTGCTCCTCGACCGCAACGACGCAAACCGCCTCGCTGGCGATGCCCATGAAGGGGTCAACAGCCGGGTGGCGCTTGGGTTGCTCGAACAGGCTCAGCTGATCAATCGTCATCCCGATGTGCCCCGTACAATCAACGCCTCCTGGAATGCGGTCGATCGGGAGGGCGACACACGGGACGAGCGCTGGCTACGGCTCGCCAGCTGGCTTGGCGCGGACGCCAATCGCGGGCGCGTGGTCATCGATATAGCATCGACGTGCAATGCGCTTGGGTGGACGCCGTTCGAGCTCGACGAGGTGCTCGAATCACAGCCCGACATCGTGCTGCGCGATGGTCCACGCTTGACCTGTCTTGAACTGCTCGACTCCAGCGGTGATGCCGCTCAACGGGTCGACGCGTTGCTGGCGAACGTCGATTCCCAGGCAGAACGCCGAATCCATCAGGTGATTGCGTATACCAAGCAGCGCAGGTGCCGGCACCAGATGCTGGCTGCGCAGTTCGGCGAACGCCTTTCGCCCTGTCAGCGCTC
The DNA here is from genome assembly GCA_050248865.1 of Thermomicrobiales bacterium. Classification (GTDB taxonomy): domain Bacteria; phylum Chloroflexota; class Chloroflexia; order Thermomicrobiales; family UBA6265; genus JAHBVL01. The sequence continues at coordinate 2,784 of JBFWRO010000039.1, forward strand.
ATGTGATGTCTGCACCGGAGACTCTCGCAGCGCGGCAATCGCACCGGAACGTGGTTCGAGCGTTTCGAAGCCGGCGCTTAGCGGTCCCGATGCCGCCATGGCAATCATCGACGCCGTGCGCACATTGCCCTTCCCGGTTGGTCGCACCGGACTGGTGCGCCTGGTCCTTGGGTCGGCGGAGAGCCGCATTCAGGGAGACCGGTCGGCATCGTTTGGCGTCCTGTCGGGCATGAAAAAGGGTGCGGTGGACAAGCTCGTCGACCGGCTGGTCGAGCTCGGCTATCTCTTCCGGGACATGAGCCATGAATATCTGCTCATCTCCCTCACCGATAAGGGCAAACGCACCACCAGAGAGGAACTCGCGGGTCAGTTCATGTCGGTAAGGGCGATCGCCAATTTCGACAGCGAAGCGGACGAAGCGCTCCTCTCCCGCCTGACGGAGTGGCGCACCGAACGAGCCAGCCGCGATGGTGTGCCGGCGTATGTGGTCGCGCACAACACGATGCTGTCCGCTATCGCCGTTCACAAACCCCAGAGCCTGTCTGAGCTGGAATCCGTGCCCGGTTTTGGCCCGGTCAAGACGGCAACGTACGGTCCGGAAATACTGCGAATTCTGGACACCTGACGAACACCGGCATCCGCGCCGATCCCACCTCTGCACGCTCCTATGGTCTTACCCCGGAAAGCGACAATCTGTGTTCGTCTGATCATCGTCATTGTGACGGATTCCTGGCAGCTACGAACCAACTTCGCGGTTCTTCACGTCAGTGTTGGTTCGACACGCTTCAGCGACACGGCGTTGAGCGCCACAATGATCGATGACACGCTCATCAGCAACGCGGCGGCTTCCGGTGGGAGTTTGATGCCGTATGCCGGGTAGAGCACGCCGGCGGCAATGGGTATAGCCAGAATGTTGTAGATGCTGGCCCAGCCCAGATTCTGCTTCATCTTGCGGACAGTCTGCGCAGACAAGGCGATTGCCCTTCCGATGTCGGCGGGGTCCGATTTCATCAGGACGACATCCGCCGTTTCGATAGCGACATCAGTGCCTGCGCCAATCGCGATGCCAATGTCGGCCTGGGCCAGAGCGGGGGCATCGTTCACCCCGTCGCCGACCATCGCCACGCGTCTCCCTGCGGCCTGCAGCTCCGCAACATGGCGAGCCTTGTGCTCGGGAAGCACCTCGGCATTGACCCGGTCGATGCCCAGTTGACGGGCGACCGCTTCGGCCGTGCGGCGATTGTCGCCGGTGATCATGATGGTCTCGAGTCCCCTGGCGTGAAACTGGTCGATCGCGTCTTTGGCCTCTGGCTTGATCACGTCGGCAACAGCGACCACTCCGGCAAGCTGACCGTCGACGGCGACAAGCATGGGCGTCTTCCCCTGTGTGGAGAGCGTCTCCATATGGGCGGACGCTGGTGCGGTGTCGATCCCGGCATCGGTCATCTGCTTTTGATTCCCAATCCGCAGTTCAGTGCCGTCGATTGTTGCCACGATGCCCTTCCCGGACATCGACTCGAAGTGAGTGGCGTCTCCGATGTCGAGACCGCGATCTCGCGCGCCATTGACGATGGCTAGTGCCAGGGGATGCTCGCTGCCGCGTTCCGCAGACGCGGCCAGACGGAGCAAATCGTCTTCAGACAGGCCGCCAACAGGGATGACATCGGTCAGCGCCGGCTTCCCTTCGGTCAGCGTGCCGGTTTTGTCGAAGACGATCGTATCGACTGCTGAAAGCCCCTCGAGGGTGGCCGCATCCTTGATCAGGATATTACGCCGTGCCGCGATTCCCGTGCCGACGGCCACCGCCGTCGGGGTCGCCAGACCGAGCGCATCGGGGCAGGCAATCACCACCGCCGAAATCGCAAAGGTGAGCGCCATCTCGAAGTCCACGCTCCCGAAGACCGACCATGCCAGGAACGTGATGAGGCCGGAGCCGATCGCCAGCACCACCAGATACTGTGCTGCTTTGTCCGCCAGCCGCTGGCCAGGCGCTTTCGACGCCTGGGCAGTCCGGACCATTTCCGCGATGCGTGCGATTGTCGTCTCGGCGCCGACGAGGGTCGCCCGGAAGGTGAAGGCGCCGGTCTGGTTGATCGATCCGCCGACGACTGTATCACCGGCGTCCTTGGTCACGGGCATCGATTCGCCGGTGACCAGTGATTCATCGATAGTGCTGCGCCCGCTGACGATTTCACCATCTACCGGAATCCGGGCACCCGGGCGGATCACGACCATGTCTCCCCGGACGATATCGGACGACGCGATCTCGACTTCATCGTCATTCCGGATCACAGTCGCCGTTTCCGGCACTAGATCGAGCAGCGCCCGCAGCGAATCCGAGGTACCGCGGCGGCTTTTCATCTCCAGCCAGTGGCCGAAGAGTACGAATGTCACCAGCATCGCGGCGGCGTCGAAAAAGACCTCTTCCCCGTCGATCAGCAGAAGGACGAGACTCGCCCCGTAGGCCGCCAGCACGCCAGTGGCAATCAGCACGCTCATGTCCAGCGTGCGATTGCCCAACGCATACCGCGCACCGGTGATGAAGACCGAACCGGACCAGAAGACCACGGGTGTGGCAATGACGAGCATCAGCCAGTCGGGATGCCAGCTTGCAGGAATCTGGTATCCAAAGAGCTCTTCACCAAGTGAAGAGAGGAGCACGAGGGGGATCGAGAGCAGGAACGCCACGAGGAAGCGGTTGCGCATGTCCCGCTCCATCGCAGCGGCCATTGCGGGATCGCTCATGTCGTGACCCATGCCGCCATGTCCGCCATGTTCCGCATGGCCAGTATGAGCGTCGGTTATCGCAGACGGTGCGGCGACGTGATCGCCGTGGTCCATCGCCTGATGGGAGCCGTGTTCGGTCTGAGATCCCTTTTCGATGGGAGCGGTGGTGAGGTGGTCTTCGAGCTTCCGGCCGGAATGAGCCTGATGGTGTTGTGGGGAGTGCGTTTCAGCGTGCAGCGGCGATGGCTCCATCTGATGACCGGGGTTCGGATGCGCGGCGCGCTCTCGTTCATGCGACGAATGATCGTGACCCGAATCACCATTTCGCGCTGTCGGGTGATCACTACCCTGATCGTGATCAGGTCCGGCGATGCTCATGTCGCGCTCCCTGTGATGCTCCTGCGCCCCGCTCGGTGTACCTCGCTTCACATGTGAAAATACCACCGGTCGCTCCTCCCCATGTTTCCAGTAAATATACCCCCTCTGGGTATTTTTACACTATACCCCGAGAGGGTATTTGTCAACACCCACGCCAGGTAATCAGAAGGAATCCGAATCCGTTACAGAAAACAAAAAGGGAGCGTCGCGATGACGCTCCCTGATGTTGGCGTAAGCCGGTTGCTAGTTCAGGTAGGCAGCAGATGCCCAGCCGACTGTTTGACCGGAGGAAATTTTCACAAAACCATTCGATCCCTGACCGAGGTTCGAAACCAGCGTTCCGGGAGCGAGAACCTTCAGGATTCGTGCACTCAGACTCGGCTCAGCCCTCAGATTGAGCCATGCCGTCGTGGTCAGACTGTTGGGGCTCTCGCCGTCCGGCTGGGCGACCAGCAGCTCATCGAAAATCCAACCTGCTAGTCCATTGTGGGAGACGTATCGGAACCCATTGCGCGTCTGCAAACTCGTCTGCACGACCGCACCGGCTGGTACGACTCGCAGCACACTGTTGTTGGTCCCTGGTCCAGATCGCAAATTGGCGGCGGAGATAGTCTTCGATCCGCCTACGAAATCACCGGGGACGTTCCCGCCGCCGTCGGAGACGATCAGGTAGTCCATGCTGACCCAGCCGGTCGACCCTTTGTAACTGACCTTCCGGTAATTGTTCTGGAAAGTGCCAAGATCCGTCACGACGCCGCCCTGGGGGACGACGAGAATCACGCCGTAGTTCGTACCAGGACCGGTTCGCAGATTCAGCGCTGCTCCGGTGGCGAAATAGTTCGCCGCGCCGGCTGGCGCGACGTCCAGTGCTGCTTTGCCGGCGACCGCAAGCGCTGCCAGCGCAGTGCCAGCACTGACGCTGCGCTTCAGTAGCTGACGGCGCGAGATCAAGAGGGTTCCGGCTTCGTCTACCTTAGCCCCAACTTCGTTTATTCGATCATTGCGTGTAACAGACATCATCATCCCTATTTCTCAAACTAAAAATCTATTAACCGATCGATTTGTGGAGACGCTCCACGTTTCATTATCCGGGCGACGCGCCCAAGGCTCGTTTAGCTCATAGTCACCTTTCTCGCCTACCACCTCTTCCTGATCCATTGGCTCGAGTGCCTCTGATCTTCGGTGAGTGGCTCTTGCCACTTCTTCAGCATACGAGGAGCGATTCGTGACCACCTACGCAAAATCACGTAACTGGAACCATCGGCTCGACGTATACCTTCAATGCACTCGGATACGTCGAAGTTTCGAAATGCGAAAACCAGTTCCCCCGTGTGGGAGTTCACAACGCCCAAACCGACTGGCAATAGCGATCCACAAGACAAAACAGGAGCGGCGACACCGCCACTCCCGCCCGGTGATACTTTCGCTGAATTAGTTCTGGGCTGGATATCCCGCTTCGGCGAGCGTGGAGCGAATCGTGTCAAGCGACACGTGCGCCGGTTCGAAGTCAATGACCACGGTTTTGGTCTGGTTCGATGGCTCCACCCTGCTCACGCCAGGAAGTGCGCCGACTTCCTCCCGGATTGTCGACTCACAGTGCCCGCAGTTGATGCCGGGTACATCGAGTGTGATCTGCGTCTTTCCGTTTGCCATTGCTCGTCGTCCTTTCCTCTTCGAAGCGATCGCACCTGCATTATATACCTACCGGGGGTATATTCAAAGCCGGCAGCCTCAAGAACGTCGTCGGCGTCCCGGCGGGGACAGTTGGCAGATTGGCAAACGGCGTGACGGGGATCCGGGTGGGGTCGGTTTGCCAGGGCAGCTCGCCAGCAGTATCGGCCAGATAGAGGGCGAAGAAGAGGACGATACCGATCGGAATGAGCACCAGAGTGGCAACGATTGCCCGTTTGCGGGATTTGGGATTTATTTGCTCGTCCAACGGGATCGTCCTTCTTTCGTTATGTGTGGGCGTTGGGTTCGTCCAAACCTGGATTAGTTTGCCGAAGCTTCGATGTCGACTTCGAGGCGCAAGTCGTCGGCAATGCTGACCACCGAACCAACGATCGGCTTCTCGATGTTGTAGTCCTCGAGGAGGAAGGAGGTAAACGCGCTGCCACTGAGATTGTCGCCGTTTAGTGACGCGGTCGCTTCCCAGGCCACAAGCTGTGTCTGACCGCGGAAGACCAGATCGCCGATCAAGGTGAAGGTTTGCTCCTCACTGCTCAGGCCACCATCGAGTCCTTCGACGGTGCGAAGAATAAACGTCGCGACCGGGTAGGAATCTGACTGCAGGGTATTGCCACGCAGAAAGTTGTCCCGCCGAGACTCATCACTGACGAGGGTGCGCATATCGACATCGAAGCGTGAGCACGTCACCGGCATGTTCGCATCGTCGAGCAGAATCTGGCCGATGAAGGCATTGGTCCGGCCGATGGCGGTATTGGCGCCGATGCCAGCCAGTTCCTCTTCGACGACATACCGCGCTTCTGACGGTTCGCCATTGATGACATAGGCCTTTTGTCCGTCTTCGACTGCAGACAGCTCGCCGGGCTGCAGGGCGGCGACGTCGGAGCAGTCAGCGAGGGAAGACGTCAGTGCCTCGTCCGGGTCGGCAATCACGCCGACCTCGCGCAGAACCGGCGCATCCGCCTGGGCACCGGCATTCGGCACGAGCATTGTCGTTCCAGCGCCGACGAGCAACGCCCCAAGGATCAGGAAACTCACTCCTGCTGCCAATCGTCGCCACGGGGTTGATCTACCCATCACCATGTATGTGCTCTCCTTGCATTGTTCATCACCCTGTCAGCAACGACACAGCATCGCTCTGAACTGAACCTGAGCCTAATGACACCCCCGCAAGGGCCGCTGGGGAAATGCTGAATGTTACCTGTGAATGCTGCAACCGCCACCCAAACCTCGCGCGGCAATGCTGGCTGGAAACACATCATCAGACTCCCCACAGTACCGCCACGGAGCGCAGCGGGGCGGCGGATACCTCCCCGGGAGGAGGTAAAAATGCCCGCCGGGTGCATTACGGACGCACACAATGCTCCTTTCCCATGAGACAATCTGGATGTGCTTGTGAAGGCAGGGCGAACTTCGCAGTCGAGGGCATTTCGTTATCGCATCGGCAACAGACGTTCAGGGAGCGGCAGTCCCGTCAACGGACGCAGCCGCAGCATCTGCCCGGTCAGCATCGATCGACTCAATTCAGCGTCGAACGGTGCGAATCCTGGCGTTTGCTCAGGTTTTTGGCGGAATCGGCGCTGCGGCAGGCGCCGCGGTTGGGGCCTTGCTTGCTGCTGACCTCGCCACTGAGTCACTAAGCGGGCTTTCGTCGACGGCGTCGGTGATTGGGACAGCCTTCATTGCGGTTCCGGTCTCCCGGGTGATGAATGAGCGGGGAAGACGCCCAGGCCTTCAACTGGCGTACGCCATTGGCATCGGCGGTGCGCTCCTCGTCGTACTCGGGGCGATACTCGATTTCTTTCCTGTTGCTTTGCTCGGGCTCTTCCTGACGGGTGGAGGCTATGCCGCCGGGCTGCAATCGCGCTATGCCGCCGCTGATCTCGCTTCCGCCGAGCGGCGAGGGCGCGATCTTTCGAGTGTTGTCTGGGCGACGACAATCGGCTCGGTTCTGGGCCCAAATCTGGCCGACCCGATGGGCAACCTGGCCGAACGGATAGGCGTACCCTCCCTGGCTGGCCCGTACCTCCTGACCGTTTGCGTGTTCATCATCGCCGGTTTGCTCATCTCCATGCTCCTGCGCCCTGATCCACTCCTTGTGGCCCGCGGCGTTCAGGCGGAAGTGACCGGAATAGCCGAGCCGGCGAAACGGCGTAATGTCCCGCTTCGCGAGGCATTCGCATACATTCGCGGGATTCCCGCAGCGTCGCTGGGACTCACGTCCATGGCCATCGGGCAGTCGGTGATGGTGGCAGTCATGTCCATGACTCCCGTGCATCTCAAACATGGTGGCGCCGATCTGCGAATCATCGGCTTTGTGATCAGCGGCCACATTACCGGCATGTACATTGCGTCGCCACTCGTCGGCTGGGCTGTGGACAGGTTTGGACGCCGACCGATCATTATTCTCGGGGGAGTGATTCTGCTGATCTCGTTCATGATCGCGGGGACGGCGAGCGGGCACGAATCGCTTCAACTCGGGATCGGTCTCTTCCTTCTTGGGCTCGGCTGGTCATGCACCCTGATCGGAGGCTCGACGTTGCTTACGGAGTCCATCCCGGTTGACGATCGGGCCAGCATGCAAGGGGCGGCCGATCTTTTGATGGGCATCAGCGGCGCATCGGCGGGTCTGACGGCTGGATTGATCGTCGGTCTGGGTTCGTATGCCATGCTCAATGTCATTGCTGTTCTGCTTGTCGTGCCACTGATCGTGCTGGCAGTGCGTTTCAGATACCAGCAGGCATTCGCTACCGCGTGACCGATTGCATCGGTTCGATTCCTCGTGATTTCATCGACCTCGACCAATGTGCAAAAGGAGGTCACGTTGAGTACGCGCATGCATCAGGGCCAGGTTGCCGGATCGTCGTGGAATCCCGCTCAATACCTGCGTTTTGGCGATCACCGGTTGCGCCCTGCACTCGAGCTCCTCGCCCGCGTACCGCTCGAGTCGCCGAAGATCGTGTACGACCTGGGCTGTGGCACTGGGGAAATCACCCGCATCATTGCGGATCGCTGGCCGCAAGAGACGGTCTATGGTCTGGACAACTCGAAGGAGATGCTGGCGAAAGCGGCATCCACGCCGGCACCCGTTCAGTGGATCGAAGCCGACATTCGCGAATGGCGTCCCGATTCAGCACCGGATCTGCTCTATTCGAATGCAACACTGCACTGGCTCGATAATCACGAGTCGCTTTTTCCCTCTTTGCTTTCTATGCTGAGAGAGGGAGGATGCCTCGCGGTTCAGATGCCTCTAAGCTGGTCTGCTCCGTCTCACCAGTTGATGCGGGAAACGCTGGCGAATGGCGGACCGGACGGGAAGCCCATCGGCCCGGAATCGCTTCGCCTTGCCGTTGGCAGAAACTGGGTGGCGCCGGCCGTCGAGTATCACGACCTGCTGGCACAGAGATCCAGCACCGTCGACATCTGGGAGACGGAATACCTGCAGATACTCGAGGGAGACGATCCGGTTCTGGAGTGGGTGAAAGGCACTGGACTGCGACCGATTCTCAACAGCCTCGTGGATGTCGATCGATCCGCTTTTCTCGAGGAATACGCTCGGCGACTTCGCATCGCCTATCCGGTTCGGTCCAACGGCACGACCCTTTACCCATTCCGTCGTCTGTTCATGATTGCGACGATGTAGAGCTACCGCTGTTTCGAAGGATGCATTTTCCCTCGCAGAAGGGAGCTGACAAATGTCCAATAACTACGGCCATCTGCAATCCCTGCGGAAGCAAGATCATGACGCCTCGGAACGCTGCGCAAAGCGCCTTCTGGCGATGCGACGGGATCTGCGCTCGCTGGCCAATCGCAAATCCGATCGTTCGCTGCTTCTGGCCACCTGGAACATTCGCGACTTCGACTCGAACGAGTTCCGCCAGGGTCCCCGTCTGCCGGAGACGTTCTTTTACATCGCCGAAATCATCTCCTGTTTCGATCTCGTGTCCGTTCAGGTGGTCAGAAGTGATTTGTCCGCGCTCTACCAGGTGGTGGATATTCTTGGACCTGTGGGGCGG
>JBFWRO010000040.1:0-11552 GCA_050248865.1 Thermomicrobiales bacterium
GGCGTATGCGTCAGCGTCGCCAATCCGGCGTGATGAAGCGCGGTGATCAGGAACCCCACCGCGATCCCCATCGATTCGGTCGGGTAGTAGTGCTTCACCCGGCGTTCCGTGCCATCGGGGTCAATGGCGATCCCATACTCAAGTTTGAACGCCACGATCACGACCGGCGCTTCTTCGAGATGCGGCTTCTCCCACGTCGTGCCCAGTGGTTCGAGCGCTGCGAGCCATTCCGCGCTCATTCGGTGGGCGTAGCTTTCCCTCTCCTCCGCTTCCGCCGCCTCCCGGATGCGCCGCTTCAGCGCCGGATCACCTACTACCACGAACCGCCACGGTTGCTGGTTCGCTCCCGATGGCGCGGTTCCCGCAGTCAAAATGGCATTGGAGAAAACGTCCATCGGCACGGCGTCCGTCGAAAACATGCGCACGCTCCGGCGCGTTCGCATGCTTGCCAGAAAGTCCTCGGAGCGGGCAACGCTCTCTTCACTGGGAATGCGCTGAAACTCCAGCCGGATCATTCGCTCGCTCGATGCCATGGAACCCATCCTCTCCCGGACAAATGGCGCTGGGGGCTGTTCGTCTCCGCGAAATCGCAGGGGTAGCGTATCACCGTCACTTCGCCAGGTTATTGAGCACCGGAGCTTCTGATACGCTGCCGGGAATGACGTCCCAATCTCACATGGAGGTGCTTCAATGTGTGCAGTCCCCTTCGAGCGAGTCCACCAGGAAGCCATCGTTATCGACGCCACCTGTCCGCTCATGCGGCGCTTCGATCTCATCCACTGGTGGATCGAAGGGGGAACGACGGCCGCGGCACCGTCGGTCGGCGGCGATCTCGATGCAGGAGGGACTCTCAAATATCTCGGAACATGGCTCGAGCTCATCGCCCAGAACCCGCGCTACACCCTTATCGAACGCGCAGCGGATATCGAACGCGCCAAGATCGACGGCAAATTTGGCATCATCTTTCATTTCCAGGGCACGACGCCGATCGAGGACAACCTCGATCTGGTCAACGCCTGGAAGAAGATGGGCGTCGGAATGATTCAGCTCTCCTACAACGTCAAGAACCGCGTCGGCGATGGTTGTGAAGAGCGTACCGACGCCGGTCTCAGCCGTTTCGGCCTTCGCCTGATCGAGCGCATGAACCAGCAACGGGTGATCGTCGATTGCTCTCACACGGGGTATCGGACCACGATGGAGGCGATCGAGGCTTCTTCGCGGCCAGCCGTCTTTTCACATGCCGGCGCCAAAGCTGTCCACAGCAGCATGCGCAATATCGCGGACGATCAGATCAAGGCAGTCGCAGCAACGGGGGGTCTGGTAGGGGCAGTCGGCTATCCGGCGTTTGTCAGTGCTGATGCGCAGCCGACTCTGGATCAGTTCATCGATCACATCGCCTACATGTCCGACCTCGTGGGAACCGAACATGTTGGCCTCGGAATCGACTACTTCGACGGCCAGGTTCCTGTTGCCGAACCGGGCCAAATGGAAAAGCGTTACGAGGCACTCGTGGAATCCGGGGTGTGGAGTCCGCAGAACTATCCGCCCCCGCCGTACCACTACCCGGAAGGCATCGAAACGCCGCAAGGCTTTCAGCATCTCACCCGGCGTCTGCTCGAGCGGGGATTCTCGGAAGAAGACACGAAGAACGTCATGGGCGGAAATTGGGTGCGCGTATTCCGGGAAGTGTGGGGAGCATGACACGATCTCCAGGCAATGCAATGACGTGAGGATCCTGATTGTGGAAATTCAGAACAGGTTGAAAGAGCTTCTCGCGGAGTTCGCTGTCCCGGGAGCGTCGGTGGCGGTGCTCGATGGTGAATCGGTCGAGACGTTCACCGCGGGTGTGGCCAGCGTCGATACCCGTCAACCGGTGACCCACGACATGGTGTTTCCCATTGGTTCGATTACCAAGGTTTTCACGACGACACTGATCATGCAATTGGTCGACGCGGGCGATGTGTATCTCGATCGCCGGGTGATCGACTATCTTCCCGATCTGAAACTGGCGTCCGCCGAGCAAACGCAGGGGGTTACGATTCGGCATCTTCTGACGCACACCAGCGGGATCGCTGGCGACCACATCTTCGATACCGGGAGCGGGCCAACGGCGCTCGGGCGCTATGTCGAGTCGCTGGCAACGTTACCGGAACTCCATCCGCCAGGAGCGATGTTCTCGTACAGCAATTCAGCGTTCATTCTCGCCGGTCAACTTCTGGAGCGGATGACGAACCACACCTGGGCCGATCTCGTTAGATCGAGCCTCATCGATCCGCTTGGCCTCGATTCGATGATCCTGTTTCCCGAGGATGCGGGAAGGCGTCCGATCGTTTCCCCTCACATTCGTGGATCAGAAAACCATCCAGTTAGCGGCAAGATGTGGACCGAGTTTCACGCCGGGGCTCCGGCCGGATTCACGCCGTACGCCAGCGCGGAGGACGTGGTGCGATTCGCCAGGTTCCACCTCCATGGGGGAACGACAGGGGACGGGCGTCGACTCGTCTCGGCCGCGGGAATCGCTGAAATGCAGAGACCCCACGTCGACGTCTTGCCAAGTGGCGGTCTCGATGCCACTGGCTGGGGACTGGGCTGGGGACTCCATCGATTCGGCGCGGAACGCGGCCTCGGGCACAACGGCGGAACCTCGGCGATGCTGCGTGTCCTGCCCGACCGCAGATTTGCTGTTGCGGTGTTGACGAACATATCAGGTGGCATTCGCATGGGAAGCACGTTGATCGGTGAGCTTCTGAGAGATCGTTTCGGCATTCAGAAACCGGTACTCCCGCCGTCCGAGTCGGCCCTGACCGATGACCACCTCGAGCGATACTGCGGCACGTACCGCCATCTCAGTTTCACCGCTTCGATAGAGCCTTCCCACGCCGGACTGAAGGTCGTCACAGGGACCGATGCAAAGCAAAGCGCCGCGTCGGTCGAGCTGAGTCAGGTAGGCTTCGACCGCTTCGTCGGAGTCTTTGCCGAGCGAGGGCTGGCGAGAGCCGGATTTGTTGGGGCAAACATCGAAGGGCCCGCTGACTATTTCCATATGGGTCTGCGGGCGTTTCGACGAGAACCATAGCGACATCAGATCGTCCCGAGGAGGTCGTCAGCGTGACAACACAGAGAGTCCCTGTTCTTTCATCTGAAGAAGCCCGCGCACTGCATCGCGAGGCCCTGATCATCGATTCTCAGCAGCCGTTCGTCACCTCCGGAATCGTCTTCACTCCCGGAATGAAAGAAGCGCTCGATGAGCTTGTCGCCCTTGGACGCAGTCAATCCGAAATCTTTCCGTCCCTCTCTGCTGTTCTGGCCCGTGAACTGCAAACTTCCCCCGAAGCGCGGCACATCTACGCCGAGAAGTGGAGAGCATCTGGCGTCACCGCGGCATGCGGAACACTCTCTGCTCTGGAGTCTTACGACTCCGCATTCGAGCGAGCGGTGCAGGAAATCGCCAATTGCCAGTCGATTGCGGCATCGCTTCCTGACGATCTGATCGTTGCACGCCATGCCGCAGACATCGAGCGCGCCCATGCGGAGGGAAAACATGCGATCGTCATCGATTTTCAGAACTCCGTAGCGTTTGGTGACGTGCTCGGCCGCGTCGACCTGTTTCAGGGGCTCGGCCTGCGCATGGTTCAGCTGACGTATAACCTGCAAAACCTGGTCGGTTCCGGATGCACGGAGACATACCAGGGAGGTCTGACGTATTTCGGACGCGAACTCGTGCAGAAATTGAACGAAGCCAGGATCATCGTCGACGTCAGTCACTGCAGCGAACAGGTCGGATGGGATGCGATGGACGTTTCCTCCGCTCCCGTTATCGTTTCTCACTCCTGTAGCAAGGCGGTCGTCTATCACGACCGGGGGAAAACGGACGCGCTTGCCCGCGCGATCGCCGAGCAAGGCGGGTATTTCGGTGTGGTGGTCGTCCCCGGTTTCGTGAAAGACTCGCCCGGCGCGACACTCGAAGATTTTGCTCGCCACGTTGTGCATCTGGTGAATGTGTGCGGGATCGACCATGTTGGCATCGGCACCGACAAGGGCGGTCCCGGACCCACCACTGGGACGGTGATCCCATTCCCGGAAGACCTGCCTTACCTGCCGCCTGGACAGTTCAACTGGTCGGGATTCCGCCCAGAAGAACATCGTCTGACTCCCGACTACAACACCGAAGGATTCGAGGATTTCGCCGACTGGCCAAATGTCACCCTCGCTCTTGCAGCGGCCGGTTTCAGTGAGGAAGAGCTGCGCAAACTCCTCGGGCTCAACTTCCTGCAGGTATTCCGGGATATTGTTGGGTAGGCAAAAGGCAAAAGGCAAAGACGAGTGGCACCGGGCGAAGCCAGTAAGGCAAGCCACAAGACACAGCCGGACCCAGTGTGTGACCCGGGACCCAAGGGTCCCGGGATTCGAGTTCACCAGCTACGCCCGACTGCCGATGGCCGGGGCCCCGCCTAGCCTTCCTTCAGCCACCAGTTCCAGAAAGGGGTTGCCAGCTGAACTTGCGGCTGGAAACCACCGACCTGTGCCGACATGGCGGCGATCGACCCAAAATCGCCGACCTTGATCATGGGGATCTCGGTGTAAAAATTGCTCTGGATCTGCTCCCAGTACCCATACCGGGTGTCGAAATCTGACTCGCTGCGCAGTTGATCGAAGAGCGCCGATGTGTCATCCGAGCACCACCAACCCGGCCAGGAGCAGAGCTGAAGCAGCGAGAGCTGCGTCGGATCCGACGAGAACGGATAGCTCGTCGGGAACAGGTCCCAGAGCGTTTCGTCGGCGCGCCGTTCAACCAGCGTCGCCCAGTCGTAGGTTTCGAATTCGACGGTAAACCCGGCCTCTTCGAGCTGCTGAGCGGCTACTAACCCAATGTTGTACAGGTATTGATATTCCTGCGTCGACATGAACCGCAGCGGGGTTCCGTCGTACCCGGCCTCCTCCAGATACTGCCTGGCGAGATCCGGGTTGCCCTGGTTGTATCGTTCCTCCCCGACAGTCGAGGACCAGGCCGTCTCCAGCAGCATAACGCCAGGATCGAGCCGGTAAAATCCTTCGCCATGTGCCGCCTGAAGGATCGGTTCGCTGGAAATGGCCGCCTGAATCGCTTCGCGAATTTTGAGGTCGCCGGTCAACGGTGAGCGCCAGTTGATGACGATGACGTCGATATCGCTTGGCGGCAGTGTCTCGACAACGAGCGAGTCGTCGCCGCTCAGCGCACCAAACTGATCCGTTCCGACCGTCGACAAGTAGTGGTAATCGCCTGCCTGCAGTCCGGCAACTCTGGCCGCTTCATCCGTTGCCGGGATGAATACGATCTCGTCGAGGTACTGATACTTATGCCCGCCGTGACCAACCGGCTCTCCTTCGATCGCGGTGTACTCGTCGAACCGCTCGAAGGTGATCCAGTTGTCCGGCAACCACTCGCGCAGCTTGTAGGGCCCAGATCCGACAAATCCCTCCGTGAGTGGCTCATCACCCGCCACATCGATCACTGACTTCGGATAGATCGCACAACCCTGATAGTTCTCCGCCAGTGTGGCGACGAATGTTCCAAACGGCTGGGTCATGACGAACTCGATGGTGTAGTCATCGATCACGTTGATCGATTCGGTGGCGGCGAGCAACGCGCCGCCATGACCACTCTTTGCGCCCCATCGTTCGATCGAAGCAACGACGTCGGCGGCCTTCAGCTCTTCGCCGTTGTGGAAAAGGACCCCTTGCCGGATGCGCAGCGTATTGGTCAGTCCGTCAGGACTGACCTCATGGGACTCCGCCAGCATCGGAATGATCCTGAATCCATCGTCATAGGTGAACAGCGGCTCGTACATTACCCAGGTAATCAGGGAGACAATGCCTGCGGTGGTCTGGTGGATGTCGAGCGACGGTGGTTCTCCCGCGATCGCCACATTCAGGGCTCCACCCTCGACAGGCGCATCGTCCTGCGCCAGGACATCAGCTGCCGAAGGGATCGCTGCGGCGCTGACGCCCAGTGCGGAAGCCTGCATCAGCGAGCGACGAGTGAGTGGCAAATTGGGAAACGGGGTTATCGACGAATCTTGGCCGGATCGTGTTTTCACGCTTGCCTCCAAAGATTGGTACGTGTCGACGGAAACTGCAATCAGGCCCCCCCTGAGTGCCGAACAGAAACACGCCTCTCCGTCTGGATGCACACCTCCTCCCGGATGAAACCCCTTGCGCCGAATAGCGGTAACGCCACTGCATCGAGGAATCGAACAATTCGCGCGCAATGAGAATCGACAACCTTCTCGCCGATCATATCGGCGACAATCACGGAGGTCAATCGTCTGCACTTCGCGTGTCGCTTCTGGTGTTCATGCTTCTGCGTTCGATGTGCAGCCCTGTTGAGGCCGATCGAGGACGTAGCCCGAAACCTTCAGGAGGACTCCTATGGCTGGAATCGTGCTCGGGGCGGTGATGCCCCATGGATGGACGCTCATACCCGAGTTGAGCCCCGACGCCGAAGGGGCTACGGCAACCGTGCAAGCCATGCACAGGATCGAAGCGCTTTTCACAGAATCCCGTCCTGATCTGATCGTCCTCGCGACACCCCACAACGTGCGGGTCGAGGGGGAAATCTGCCTGCCAAGGGTTGGCCGGGGAGCGGGATCGATTCTCTACAAGGGCCGTACCGTCGAAATGAACGTGCCGATGGATGTGCCGTTCACCGAGGCGCTGGCGGAACGCGCCAGAGCGCGTGGGCTGCCAATCGCCCTGGCCGGATTCGCGGGCAACAATCCCAATCAGAGTGTCATTCCTCTCGACTGGGGAGCCATGGTGCCGCTCTGGTTCCTCGGGCATGGCCGCAATCGCCCTGGTCTCGGAGACGTGCTGGCGGAGACACCAGCCGATGACTTTGGGCCACTGGTCGTCCTGGTCTCCCCTTCCAGAGCTCTCGATCGCTTGGTCAATGTGGCGTTTGGCGAGGTCGTCGCCGAGGTTGCAGCAAATGCAGGACGGCGCGTGGCGTTCATCGCCTCGTGCGACTGGTCCCATGCGCACCGCGGCAGTCGCTACGGTGAGAACATTGCCGCCGCCGAAGCACTCGACGCCGAAGTCGTCGGCGCCCTGCAGGCAGGCGACCCTGGCCGATTGATCGATTTGGACGAGGAACTCGTGTCCAGC
Organism: Thermomicrobiales bacterium; assembly: GCA_050248865.1. Lineage (GTDB taxonomy): Bacteria > Chloroflexota > Chloroflexia > Thermomicrobiales > UBA6265 > JAHBVL01. The sequence goes on from JBFWRO010000040.1 coordinate 7,144, forward strand.
GCGGCCATCGATGGACTCTGGCAGGCGTTGATGCTGGCGGGCGTCTTGAACAAGGCGCCGATGGATGTCACATTCCTGAGTTATGAAGTCGCCGAGTCCTTCAGCACCGGGCTCGCGGTGGCCGCGTTCACTCCGCGGAGTGCTTGACGACGAGGTCACAACCATTGGCGACGATCTGAAATGACGCAAATCGTGGAGAGGCTCATATCATGAAGTCCAGTATCGCCTGGTGGTGTTTCGATGAGATCGGAATGGCATCGGACCAGCTCTTTCGGGCTGCCCGGGAGATCGGTTACACCGGCATCGAACTAGCGCCCGTCGAACTGTGGCCCGCCATCCGCGATCACGGGCTGGAAATCGTCGCCGACCGGGGACATGGCAGCATCGCGCACGGTCTGAACGATCGCTCGGAACACGAGCGGTGCGAACGGGAGCTGCGTGCCGGCCTGGAAAGGGCTGCCCAGTGGAGTATCCCCGTTCTCATCTGTTTCAGTGGAGAAAGGCATGGGCTCGACGACGAAGCCGGGGCGGTCAACACTGCCACCGCGCTCCGCCGGGTCGCCCGCGAAGCCGAGAATGCCGGCGTGCTCCTGGCACTCGAATTGCTCAACAGCAAGATCGACCACCCGGGGTATCAATGCGACCGCACAGCGTGGGGCGTCAAGGTGATCGAGTGGGTCGATTCGCCAGCCGTGAAGCTGCTCTATGACATCTATCACATGCAGGTCATGGAAGGGGACATCGTTCGCACCATCCGGAACAACCACCAGCATTTCGGCCACTATCACCTGGCAGGAAACCCCGGCCGGAACGAACCGGACGCCACCCAGGAGCTCAACTATCACGCCATCCTCCGCGCCATCGCGGAGACCGGATACACCGGCTACCTCGGCATGGAGTTTCTCCCGGTGAAGGAACCCGTGGCCTCGTTGCAGGAGGGATTCGACCTCGTTAGCGACTCTCTGCAGTACCGTCCGCTTCGATGAATGCCGACATGCGCGATTTGTCAGGGACGAGCGCCCGAGTCCGTTCTCTCGCGTCCCGAGGTCGAGGTTGCCTGGCACCGAAGACCGCTGAAGTCCCAGGAGAGCCAGCAAGGACGCATTCTTGTCATCGACGCTGATCCTGGTTCATTTGGAAGTCGATCGAGGGGCGACGATACACCATTGCAACGCCTCCACGGTGCGTCGAGTCCATCAGAGGAGTACGCCATGATTACTGATCTCGCTCATGTTGCCTTTGCTGTTCGTGACGTCGATGTCTCCCTGGCTTTCTACGACCAGCTCGGCGTTCACGAGGCCTTCCGGCTTCATCGTGACGACGGTACGCTCATGCTCGTCTACCTCCACGTCGGCGGCGACCGCTTCATCGAGCTCTTCCCCGGCGGGCCCGCGCCAGACCTGGATCGGCGGCAGAGCTTCATGCACATCTGCCTTCGCTCCGACGACATTCATGCGGACGTCGAGAGGCTCCGCGACGCCGGGGTCCCGATCGTCAAGGAGGTCAAGGAAGGGCTCGACCACAATCTTCAGGCCTGGATCGCCGATCCGGATGGCAACAAGATCGAGCTGATGCAGCTGTCAGAGGAGTCACCGCAGCGCGAGACGGCAAGGCGGCAAGCGTGTTCCTGACGGCTGGGTCAGAAGTCACTGCCATGCGACGCGTGATGATCGTCGGCTCGGCGGGATCCGGGAAGTCGACGCTCGCCCGGCGGATTGGCGGCCTGCTCGACCTCCCTGTCGTCCACCTGGATACGCTGTATTGGCGACCCGGTTGGATCGCGCCCCGCCCGGAAGAGTGGCGCGAGCATGTTCGTGCGGCCGTCCAGTCCGACCGCTGGGTCATCGATGGCAATTACAGCGACACGTTCGACCTCCGATTCGAACGCGCCGATACCGCGATTCTTCTGGATGCCCCTCGCCGAACCTGCATTCAGCGTGTGCTCAGGCGCAGTCTGATGCACCATGGCGAGATTCGTGCGGATAACGCCCCGGGTTGCCCGGAACGACTCGAATGGACCTTCCTGAAATGGGTCTGGGCCTGGCCCAGCTCCCGCCGTCCGGACATGATTCGGCGTCTTGATTCCGCTCCGCCAAACGTTCGGGTCCTTGTTCTGCGCAATAGCCGGGAAATCGAGGCCTTTCTCGCGGCGATCGAACGCGCGCCGGCCAGGCAACCGGCTCCGCGTTGACCGCTTAGTTCTCGAAGCCGGCGAGCGTTTTCTCCGGTGCGATTCCCCGGGCCGCGTGTTGTCGCTCACGACGCCACGCATCGGCGGCGGCCTGTGCCGTACCGAGGGCGAGTGTCGCGCAGCGAACGCGGCTCTTGACCACGTCTTCGCCCATTTCGGCGATCATCGTGTGCGTGCCCAGTTGTTTGAGATCGTCGATTGTCATCCCCTCGATCATTTCCGAGATGATCGAACCACCCGCCTGGGAAATGGTGCACCCTTCTCCCTCGAACGAGGCCCGCTCGATGCGCTCATCCTCATCGATCTTGAGATAGAGGGTGATCAGGTCGCCGCAGCCAGGGTTTCCGCCTCCGAGCTGGATAGACGCATCGTCCATCCGGCCCCGGTTTCGCGGTTCCTGAAAGTGATCGAGGATGTACTCGATGTATTCCTGTCGGTCCAATGGTCAACGCTCCAGTTGATGGCGTCTGTTTATTCGGGGGAATCACCCACGGCGATAGGCACGCCGACCAGGCTTCCCCACTCGGTCCACGACCCGTCGTAATTGCGCACATCCGGATAACCCAGCAGATATTTCAGCACAAACCAGGTGTGGCTCGATCGCTCGCCAATCCGGCAATAGGCAATGACAGATTTGTCCGGCGTAATGCCCTTATTGCCGTACAGCTCGCGCAAATCCTCGGCGGACTTGAATGTGCCGTCCTCTCTCACCGCCGTGCCCCAGGGGATGTTTTGTGCGCCGCGAACGTGCCCGGCGCGCTGGGCGCCCTCCTGCGGGTAGCCGACGGCATGCAGGAGTTCACCGGTGTATTCCTGAGGCGAGCGGACGTCGACCAGGGTCGGTTGACCCGAGTGCAGCTGTGCCATCACATCGTCACGGAACGCGCGAATGGAACCATCCGGCTCCCTGGCGGTGTAGTCGGACGCGGGAAAAGACGCCACCTCCGTGGTGTAGGGGCGTCCTTCGGCCTCCCATTTCGCGCGGCCGCCGTCCATCACCCGCACGTCCGCGTGGCCGTAGTAGCGGAAGAGCCAGAACCCGTAGGTGGCGTACCAGTTGTTGCGGTCGCCGTAAAGCACGACGGTCGTGTCGTTGCTGACTCCCCGCTCGCGCATCAGCCGCTCGAAACCGGACTTGTCCACAAAATCGCGGACAACCTGATCCTGCATCTGGGTCTGCCAGTCGAGCTTCAGCGCGCCGGGAATGTGACCGATCTCGTAGAGCAGAAGATCCTCGTCCGATTCGAGTATGCGGACCTTGGGATCCTCCAGATGGTCGGCAACCCACTGGGTCGTCACCAGCACCTCGGGGTGCGCGTATTGCTCGAAACGGGTCGAGGTATCGGCCGCTGTCTGGGTGGTCATAGCGAGTGTGCCTTTCGTCGTCGAAGCCGGCGGTACGAATTGATCCCGGATGCCGGCACGTTTACGCGTCGGAGCGAGACGGCCAGCATTGGTCGGTCTCGCTAAAAAGGATGCGCGCCCGGGATGTGCTGGTCAAGTGCATGGCGAGCAAAACGACCCGTCGCGTTCGTGCAGCTTCGGCAGCGCGAAAAACGGGAGTCCCGGGATTCCAGTCCCGGCACTGCGTGTTCAAAGCAGGGCGGAGCGCCAGCTGCCACGGCGCCGCGTTCGCGACGCTGCTCGTCGAATTAGCGAATCAGGGCTGATCGTTTCGGCCGCGAAGCCGGTCCCAGAGGGAACGCCACATCGGCTTCCGCCCGGCGGTCGGGCTTGGCCATTGCTGGTCTTCCCCACGAATGCGACTGGCGAAAAGCATATACAGTGAGCCACCCAGCATGAGGGCTCCGAGAACCCAGACGAGCCAGCGGGGACCATCGTAGCTCAGCCGCTCTCCGGTGATGATCTGCCAGACAAGGACGATGCCGACCACGCTGCACAGCGCCAGAATGAGGACACCAATGGGATTCTCTCGAAACATCGTGCACCGAACACCTGTGTGAAACCTCGATGCCTGTCGCGATGTCAAGAGTACCCGATTCGCTGATGCGCCCAGTCACAAGAGGGTGGAAGACGACACCGGACCGCCTCGCTGTTCGGCGCCGTGAAACGACGCGAATACCACGACGCGCCGAACGTGAGAGGCGCGCCATATGACGCGCCTCTCTCGATAACGTTGACGATCGGGTTCTAGTCGTCGCCGCTCGTGCTCGTCTGCGCGAACACCGGCACCGGCAGCTCGGGCATGTGCACCTTG
>JBFWRO010000041.1:0-11397 GCA_050248865.1 Thermomicrobiales bacterium
GAGGACGCCATTTTGAATTTGCTGACGGGCGTCTCCAGCACGTGGTCGACCTTGTAAAAGGAGTTGTACACACCATAGGGATCCTGGAAGATCGCCTGAACCTCCCGGCGGAAGGTGCGCCACTCACCGCGGTTGAACTTCCAGATGTTCTTGCCGTTGTAGAGGACTTCTCCGGATGTCGGCCGGTCGAGCCCGAGCAGCATGTTGGCCATGGTGCTCTTCCCGCTGCCGCTCTCTCCCACAACCGCCGTGATCGTTGCCGGGGCCGTGGCAACCGAATAGCTGAAGTCATCCAGCGCGGTGACGACGCGTTTGCTCAATGCACCGCCGCCGCCAAACACCTTGGAGACGTGGCGCAATTCGACCAGAGGCGTCGTTCCGCCTGGCTGTTCGGATGATTCGCTCATTGTGCCGCGGCCACCGCCGCAACCTCCTCTGCAGCTTCTTCGATCACTTCCATGAACCGGGTCGTGCGCTCGAAGGTCGGCAGGCTCTCCATGAGCTCACGGGTATAGGGATCCTGGGGATTGGCAAAGATCTCGTGCACCTCGGCGACTTCGAGAATCTTGCCGTGCCGCATGACCGCGACGCGCTGCGCGAATTGGGCCATCAGCCCCATATCGTGGCCGATCAGGATCACGGCTGCATCGAGTCTCTCCTGAACTTTTCGCAACGTCATCATCACCTGCCGCTGAACGACGACGTCCAGCGCGCTGGTTGGTTCGTCGGCGATGATCACCTTCGGACTGAGGCTGATGGCGGTGGCGATGCACACGCGCTGCTTCATGCCTCCGCTCAGTTCATGGGGATACAAATCCGCTACGTTGGGATCGAGCCCGACTGCAGTCAGCAACTCGCCAATCCGCTCGTCATACGCATCCTTCGAGAGCTCGATACCATGCGCCTTCAGTCCATCCACCATCTGACTGCGGACCCTGATCACCGGATTGAGCGAGTTCATTGCTCCCTGAGTGACCATGGCTATGTCGGCCAGACGGCGTTGCCGGATCTCCTCCTCGCTGAGACTCAGGAGATCGACGCCCTCCAGGAGGATTTGGCCCTCCACGATCTGGCCCGGCGTCTTGATCATGCGCATGACGGCCAGTGCGATCGTCGACTTGCCTGAACCGGACTCCCCGATCAGTCCGAGGCGCTCACCCGCATGAAGCGTTAACGACACGCCGTCGACGGCTCGAATCGGCCCTCTGCGCGTCGGGTAATGAACTTCCAAATCGATGATTTCGAGCAGGGGCTCCATTGACGGCGACCGTTCCATTTATGGCGTTGCGGTGGCGCAGGCCGGCAGGCCCGAAATCATGGCAAACGCGTCCGCACCAGAACATTCCTTCAAGATCGTTACCGGGTGAGTCTATGCTGAATGACCGTTCGTGTCAAAGCATGAACCTTCCATTTGAAGCCCCTCGTACTGGCGATTCTGTGGCACTTTTGCCTGTATGATCAATCCATGCTGGAGACCGTCGCACGCGATTCACAGGAGCGGGCAAATCCACCGGGGCTGAGTGAAGCCGAAGCTGCCCAACGCCGCATCGCCGGCCACGGCAATCAGGTGGCGATGGTGTCCAGCCGCAGGTATCGCGACATCGTCCGGGCCAATCTCTTCACCTTCATCAACATCACGCTGATTGGCATCGGCATTCTCCTGGTCATTCTGGGACGACCGCGCGATGCCGTCCTGTCGTCCGGTCTGGCAGTGATCAACGCGATCGTCGGAATCGTTCAGGAAGTCATCGCCAAACGGCGACTTGACACAATTTCTCTCCTGACCCGACCAACGGCACGCGTGATTCGGGATGGGCGGGAACGCACCATCGACCCCGCCGAGCTGGTCCGAGGCGATTTGCTGGTCGTTGGCCCCGGCGATCAGGTCATGCTCGACGGTGTCATTGTCTCTGGGCAGGGAATGCTCGATGAGTCGATGCTGACTGGCGAACAGGACCACGTTCGCCGAGCGACGGGCGACGAGATTTTCGCTGGAACGTTCTGCGTATCAGGCACGTTGACCTTCGAAGCGCAGAAAGTGGGCTCCAGCACGCTGGCTGGGTCGATGACGGAAGGAGCTCGCGCGTTCTCGACCTCGATGACGCCGCTGCAGCGCGATGTAAACATCATCGTGCGCGTCCTGCTGGCAATTGCGGTGTCGATGCTGGCACTCGGGCTTCTGAGCTCCGTGATCTGGAATGTGCCATTCGAAGACACCGTGATTTCGTCGGCAGTCATTCTGGGCATCGTTCCTTCCGGGCTCTTTCTGATGATCACCATCACCTATTCGATGGGCGCCGTGCGCCTTGCCAGCAAGGAAGCACTCGTTCAGCAGGTCAACGCTGTAGAATCGCTGAGCAACGTAGACGTCTTTTGCGCGGACAAGACGGGCACATTGACGACGAATCGCCTGCGGGTCGTCGAGGTCCGCCCCGTCGGCATGAGTGAGCTCGAGCTGGCGACCATGATCGGCACGTTCGCCGCCAGCGTCTCGAGTCAGAACGCGACGAGCAAGGCCATCGCCGAGTCGTCACCGCATGACGCACTCCCGGTCGCATCAGAGATTCCTTTCTCCTCCGACCGCAAATGGAGCGCGCTTGCCGTCGAAAGCGGGCCTATTCGCGGCATTTTCGCGCTTGGCGCGCCCGAAATGCTCTGCCAGCATATTGAACCCGTGGTCGACTGCACCGCCCCACCGGAGTGGTACCAGAGAGGGTTGCGGGTTCTGCTTTTCGCTCATAGCAGCGACACGCACGACCTGGACGAAGCGTCCCCGGACCTCCCTCCTGACCTGCGGCCAGCTGGCTGGATTGCCCTAGCCGACGAATTGCGTCCCAATCTGGAAGTCACGCTGGAAGGTTTCAGAAGGGCGAACGTCCGACTGAAAATCATCTCTGGAGACAACCCGGAAACCGTTGGCGCGCTGGCGCGGCAGGCCGGGTTTGCGGAGGACGCCCGCTTGATTTCGGGAATCGATCTCGCCGAAATGGACGACGCCCAATTCGGGGAAGCCGTCGAATCGCGAGATATCTTCGGCCGGATCACGCCGCAGCAGAAGGAACGCATCGTACAGACCCTGCGGGATCACCGGCATTACGTGGCGATGACCGGAGATGGCGTCAATGACGTATTGAGCGTCAAGAAAGCCAATCTTGGGATTTCGATGCAGTCGGGCAGCCAGGCCACGCGCGCGGTGGCCGACATCATTCTCCTGAATGATTCGTTCGCCGCCGTTCCAGCCGCGTTTGCCGAGGGTCAGCGAATACGGATCGGTTTGCAGGACATTCTGTCGCTCTTTCTGGTGCGCGTCTTTGCGGTGGCGTTGTTGATCGCCGCCGCTGCCGTCATTGGCGCCGGATTTCCCTTCGCCCCTGCCAATATGACGCTGCTCACGATGCTGACGGTCGGTTTTCCCACTTTTGCTCTGGCGGTTTTCGCCAATCCGGGAAGGGCACCCGGACGCGTCTTCGGCCCGCTGCTCCATTTTGTCCTGCCAGCTACCCTGCTGCTGACGATCGTTTCGCTGATCGTCTATCTCGGCTTTTATTTTTTGCACGACGTCGATCTCGACGCATTGCGCCAGCAGAGCCGGGCGGACTCCGCGACGGTCGTTTCCGACGCGCTTGCCCGGGATGCCCTCACCTACGTCATGGTGCTCTGTGGGCTCGTTCTCGTGCCGTTCGTTGCACCGCCAACCACCTGGTGGCGCGTGCAAAAGGAAGACACGCTGGACTGGCGACCGACGCTGATCGCTCTGCTGATGCTTCCTCTCTATGCTGCGATTCTGATCATCCCCTGGTCTCGCGACTTTTTCGATATCGAACTGCTCACACTGACCGAGTATGTTCTGATCGCTATTGCCGTCGTGGCCTGGACCGTGGTGTTGCGATACTTCTGGAAGTCGAGACTGCTCGAGCGTTATCTCGGTTTCACCTGAGGTGCGACGTCGAACGGGGATAGACATGTCGCTGGCCGGAAAAATCGTTTCGACGCTGCAGACACAACTGGGACCGATCGTCATTCGGTATCTGCAGGATGGCGATGCCCCGCCCATGCTGGAGTTCATCAACGCCCTTTCCCGAGAGCGCACCTTCGTGCTCTTCCAGGGAGAGCAATTGACACTCGATCAGGAAAAGGTATGGCTCAGAGACCGGCTGACCGAAACTGAGGCCGGCTCCGGGGTGAGTCTCGGGGCATTCAGTGGTGAGCGCGCCGTTGGCAGCTGCGGGGTGATCAGAAAACCACTGGCCGAGACGCACGTCGGCGTTCTGGGAGTTTCTGTCACATTGGAATTCCGCGGCCATGGCATCGGCGGGGCGCTGATCGACGCGGCGATCTCCGAGGCGACCGAGCACATCGACGGGCTACGCATCATCGAATTGAGCGTCATGGGGCGAACCATCCGGCCCGCCAACTCTACGCTTCACGGGGTTTCATCGAGCATGGAATGCTGCCAGGCGGCGTTGCGTATCGAGGAGGGTTCGTCGATCACGTGCTTATGCATCGACTGATCGGGCGCTGACGACCTTCCGATCAGCGTCGCCAGCGGCAAAAACCCTCCCGGATGGGAGGGTTTCGGCCTATTGACTACCCCGATCGCTGAGGTCTGCTGAAACCGGTACCCGGCGCCTGGGTTCGGAGGGGCGCCGACAGTTTCTGCAGGTGGCTGGCCGACCGGTGAGTCAACAAAGGATGAATTCCACCTGGCACTGGATGTGACTCCACGCGACTCTGGTGTACTGAAACCCTACATCTCTGAACGCGGGTTCACAATGAGACGAATTATGGTATTCTAGCAGCGGCGACTGGAATTTTTCCAGTAACTTGCGATCAGGCAAGACCATGCCGTACGGCGAAGACCGCCACTTCCAGGAGTGACGCGGTGGGCGGCAGACCCCATTTCTTCTTGACCACGTCGATTCGGTTGTAGATGCTGCTCTGGCGAACACCGTAGCTCGCTGCGATCTCTTTCACCGGATGTCCCTGAACAATTGCCTGAACCGTCGCCAGCTGCACCCCTGTCACGACGTCTCTCAGCGCTGCGGCGCGTTCACTGGTAACGCCACGCTCCCATGGTGGCGGGACTGTCGCCAAAGGAAGCAGCTTCGGTGACGTCAGCCGTCCGTGCAGGTCATATGCGATCTCTCTCAGATGGCTCAGTGCGCTGGCGAGGTCTGGCCCTCCTCCGCCCGTATCCTGCGGCGGAGGATCTGGCAGCTGGCCGGCGAAACGCAGATGGTCGCGAATCACCTCGTAGTCGATGCGGTTGTCCGGCTTCGACATGCCCAGCTGACGGCAAATCCGCTCAGTCTTTTCCACAATCGAGATCGCAAGCTGCCGATCATCGGGAAAGGCGAACCAGGCGATGGTAGCGGCGCCAGCCATGCCTTCGGCGATGTTGTGCCAGGTCTCCGGACTGGTTCTCCCATGACGCCGTACTCCCGCCGCAAAACCCTCCGAGTGAGCCTCGACGGCATCGAGGAATCGACCCTGATGGCACAGAACGTCACCGAGCGCTCGCTGGGCGTTTCCGTAGGAATTGGTCGCGTCCATCTCACGAGCGAGCGTGACCGCTTCTCGCACCAGCGATTCGGCATGTTCGACACGGCCAAGATGCACTTCAGCAAGCGCGAGATTTTCGAGAATGTCGACCTGCCACGGACGATCCTCGAATTCCGGTTGACGGAAAACGTTGAGGGCTCTCAATCCATAGTCGATGGATTGCTCGAACTCACCCAGATTCAGGCAAACATAACCGAGAACGCCATGCGCCTCGGCGATCGCCACGATGTCGTTCATCTCGGTCGCCGTCTGCAAACCATGATCGGCCCACACCCTGGCCATCACTCCATCACCGCTGAGCTGGCAGAGCAGGCTGAGACCAATACAGAGCTTGACATACTCCTGTGTGTGGTCCTCGCCCTCGCTCCGCGGCAGCTCGTTGACCATCGTGAGCCACTTGCGGCCTTCGCCAGGCTGCATGGTCAGATACCAGTAGTCCGCCAGCAACGACGATATGGCCTGCGCCCGTTTTGCATCCTTTTGCTCGATCATCCATGAAAGCGCGGCCAGCAGGTTGGCCAGCTCACGCTGGATGGTCTGCTCGATGACTGCGCTTTCACTCATATAGATTGGCGTGTCAAAGGCCGTGCTGTGAATGTCCCGCACGAATCGGATCGACCACGCGGCGAGCTTCTCCTGCAAATCATCGAGCTCTCCTTCGACGGACGCTTTCTGCAGGGCAAAATCACGGACTGGTTCCAGCATGCGAAACCGTGGATCGCGCTTCAGGCTGGTGGTGACCGAGATGAGCCGGCACTCGATCAGCGCGGTGAGCTGACCCTGAGTCGCGCGGGAAATCTCGATTGCCGAATCGCGGCCGAATCCCCCCGAGAAGACGCCCAGACTCCGGAACACCCGGCGCAACGGCTCATCGAGGAGCTGATAGCTCCAATCGATCGTTTGCTCCATCGTTCGCTGCCGTTCCGGCGCATCGCGACGGCCGTGCGTGAGGATCGGAATCCAGCCGGTAGTCTGCTCGGCGATCTCGTCAATGGACAGCAGACCAACGCGAGCCGCCGCAAGCTCCAGCGCGAGCGGAATGCCGTCGAGTCGCTGGCAAATGCGCGTCACCGCACGCCAGGAGTTGTTCCAGTCGACCGAGGGCGCTCGTTGCAGGAAATATTCGATCGCGGGGTATTGATTGCGATCGATGTTTTTCGCCGGTTCAGCCTCTCTTGGGAACTCGAGAGGTCCGACTTCGATCACCCGTTCCCCATCGAGATGCAGCGGAGCGACACGACTGGTGACGATGATGCGAAGGCGAGGGCAATGCACGAGCAAGTGCACCAGCAACGGCGTAGCGTCGATAACCTGCTCGAAATTGTCGAGCACGAGGAGTCGCTCGTCGTCGGTCAACCAGCGAATGAGATCGGCTTCGTTGTCGCCCGACTTATCCAGCACGCCCACCGCGCGCGCTATGGCCGCGGCGAGCAGCGATGGATCGCGCAGCGATTCGAGTTCGACGATGGTGACACCACCCGGCAGCCAGTCGGCGAGGTTATGCGCGAGCGCCAGCACCAGGCGAGTCTTGCCGATACCGCCGGGTCCCGTCAGGGTCAACAGACGAGCGCCCTGATCGACCAGAACCTGAGCCGCAAGTTCCAGCTGTGATTCACGACCCACGATGGGGCTGATTGGAGCTGGCAAGTGCTCGGATGGCCGGGAGGTTGCCGCCGTCATGATCCCGCTGGGCTGTTGCGTGTTGTTGATAGCGAGGCTGCCTTCCTTTGAGATCGGGCAGACCGTCCAGGAGTTTAGTTAGTGTAAATCACAATCGTGAAGAGATCAGGCAGCGCCAGAAACAGGTCTTATGCCGGAGCGTACTGGACGATCGCCGTTTTCGCCCGGTCTCTGCCCGCTGGCGTTAGCAACAGCAACCCCGCGGATTCTTCGACGAGACCACGTCGCCTGGCGAGGGAAACGACATAGGTCGTGTACTGCGCCTCCCACCGGAGATGCTCCTCCAGCCCTTCGACCCGGTTTTCGGAGTCGGCCTCCGGGGTGTTTTCGTGATTGAGCAGATGGATGGTCAGCATTGTCTGAGCGAAATCGACTTTCTGGTTTCGCCGGCGGGCGACGTTCGCCAACACACCCCGCTGCGGCGCGAAAGCCAGGACAAGCATGAAAACGACGCCGATCATCGAGGCCATCGCTCCGGCAATCGACGCATCGAGCCAGTGGGCAACCCAGTAACCGAGCACCGCGGAGAGGGCCCCCAGCAGCACACTCAGGCCAACCATCGTCCGCAAACTGTCCGTCAACAGGTAGGCAGCGGCAGGGGGGCCGATCATCAGGGCCACGACCAGAATCGATCCGACGGCATCGAACGCTCCCACCGCCGTAACCGACACTGAGGCCATCAAGCCGTAGTGAATTGCGGCCGGCGCCAGTCCGAGGGCTGCGGCGAGGCCCGGATCGAATGTGGCGATCTTCAACTCTTTGAAGAAAAGGCGCACGAGCATCAGGTTGGCGAGAAGAATCGCCCCCATGACCCACAGTCCGCGGGGCCCCAGATCCCAATCGGAAACGATGACCCGGTCGAACGGTGCAAAGGCAAGTTCACCCAGCAGCACTGCATCGATGTCCAGATGGACATTGTCGGCATGCCGGGAGATCAGAATGACGCCGATGCTGAAAAGCAGCGGAAAGACAAGGCCGATGGCGGCATCTTCCTTGACAAGGCCGGTCCGCTGCAGGATCTCCACCAGTACTACCGTCAACAATCCAATCGCCGCTGCGCCAAAGACCAGCAATGGCGATGTGGTGCTATCGACGACGAAAAAGGCCAGCACGATTCCCAGAAGGATCGAGTGGCTAATCGCGTCACTCATCATCGCCATCTGGCGAAGCACCAGGAAGACTCCGGGAATTGCGCAGGCTGCGGCAGTGACTGCCGCGATAAGCTGGATGTCGATCTGCGCGGATGTCATGGTTCGCCCGCCAGACGGGGTCCGCCGTGAGCGGCATCTGCCTCTGCCATGGCCCGCTGAAGCACCGCTCGTCGGTGCCGGCGCTCGAACCAGACCCAGATCAGCCCACGGTTAGGCGCGATTAGCAACGAGATCACCACGAGCGTCGTCACCACCACGACAATCGTCGGGCCGGTCGGCATCCGCTCGGTCGTGCTGCTGATCGTCGCCCCGGTAATGCCTGAGAGCGCGCCGATGAGCGCGGCCAACACCACCATCACCCCGAGACGATCGGTCCATTGACGGGCTGCTGCCGCGGGAGCCACGATCATGGCGCTCATGAGAACCACCCCGACGGCCTGCAGTCCGACGACGATCGCGACGACGATTAGCGATGTCAGCAGTACATCGAGCAGACGAACAGGTGAGCCGGTAGAAGCCGCGAAATCCTGATCGAAGCTCAGCAGTTTGAACTCTTTCCAGAGGAGCAACAGGATTCCGAGCGCGACGACCCCCAGGCCAGCCATGATCCGCACGTCGCGTTCGACGAGTGTGGCCGCCTGACCGAACAGAAACTTGTCGAGACCCGCTTGGGAAGCATCCGGCTCCTGCTGAAGAAAGGTCAAAAGCATCAGGCCGAACCCGAAAAAGACCGAGAGGACTAATCCGAGGGCGCTGTCAAATTTGACCCTTGACGTGCGCACGATGCTCAGAATCGCCAGGGTCGCCAGCCATCCGGCAAGCGCCGCGCCCGTCAATAGAACGAGACTGTCCTTTTTTCCGGTGACCATGTAGGCGATGGCGATTCCGGGCAGCGCTGCGTGGGACATCGCGTCGCCGACCAGACTTTGCCTCCGCAGAACAGCAAAACACCCCATTGCGCCGGCGACGATGCCCAGTACGGCCGCGCCCAGGGCAATCGTGCGGAGGGTGTAATCGTTGACAAGGTCATCGAGGATGCCCGGGAGCGATACGAGCGGTGCAGAATCCATTGTTAGTCCGCCGCCCGCGCTTCCATCGGCTCCGCGGCGGAGTCCTGCCCATTGCGCAGGACGGGAACGAGTCCGCCATAGGTCAGTCGCAGGTTCTCTTCGGTGAAGACGTCGGCCACGGGGCCACTGGCGATTTTCCGGACATTGAGCAGGGTCACCCAGTCGAAATATTCACCGACGGTCTGCAAATCGTGATGCACCGCGACAACGGTTTTGCCGGACGCCCGTAATTCGCGGAGGATCTCGATGATCGCCCGTTCGGTCGTGGCATCGACCCCCTGAAACGGCTCGTCCATCAGATAGATTTCGGCATCCTGGGCCAGCGCCCGGGCGAGAAAGACACGTTGCTGTTGTCCGCCGGAGAGCTGGCGAATCTGCCGGCTGGCGAAGTCGGCCATTCCGACCTTTTGCAGCGACTCCATCGCCATGTCGCGCTCACGGCGGCCCGGTCGCTTGATCCAGCCGAGCGATCCGTAGCGCCCCATCTCGACGACATCGAGGACGTTGGTGGGAAAGTCCCAGTCGACACTGCCCCGTTGCGGCACGTACGCGACCGCCGAGCGGCGCTCACGGTACGGTTTTCCCTGAACGAGCACCAGCCCGGCGACCGGCTCGATCAGCCCCAGGATGCACTTGATCAAGGTCGTCTTTCCTGCCCCATTGGGCCCCACGATGGCCATCAGGACTCCGGCGGGAACCAGGACATCGACATCCCAGAGCACCGGTTTCTCGTGATACACGGCGGTCATGTCGGCGACTTCGATGGCTGGTACAGGTGTCATGCGTCAACTTTCGAGTAATGCTCAATACGCTTGCTGATGGCATGCGCCCTACTGGCTCTCAGCGTTCAGCGCCCCCACGATGGTATCGATGTTATGTGTGACCATTCCGATGTAGGTGCCCTCGAAGGTCCCGGCATCGCCCATGGCATCGGAAAAAAGCGATCCGCCAATTCGGACATCGAATCCGCGATCGCGTACAGCTTCCTGCAGCGCTTCGATCGTGCGCGGTGATACGGACGACTCCACAAAAATGGCCGGGATTTTTCGCTCGACGATAATGTCCGCGAGGTCCTGAATGTCTCCAGCTCCGGCTTCGGTCGATGTGCTGACACCCTGGATACCCATGACATCGAACCCGTAAGCCCGCGCGAAATAGGTAAAGGCGTCGTGTGCCGTGATCAGCACCCGTTGCTCTTCTGCCACCGATGCCGCCTGTTGGGCGACATAGGCATCGAGCTCGGCCAGTTGCTGCAGGTACGCATCGGTCCGCTCCTGGTAATCGTCCCGATAGACCGGATCGATCTCCATCATCGTGTCGCGCACCGCCTCTGCGGCGATCGACCAAAGCTCCACATCGAACCACACGTGAGGGTCATAGGCGCCGATTCCCGTGCCCACCACGATGCGTTGCTCCACCGGAATGCGCTCGGCAACCGCGACGGTGACGATCTGATCGCCCATCTTCTCGAAGACCTCACCAAGTTTCGCTTCGAGGTGGAGCCCACTGTAGAAGATCAGATCGGCTGCCCCGATCCGGGCGACATCCCCTTCACTTGCCTTGTAGGTATGGGGGTCGATACCGGGACCCATCAGGGTCGTCACTTCGACGCGATCACCGCCGACATTGCGGACGATGTCGCCCACCATGCCGGTCGTGGCCACAATGTCGATCTGAGACTGATCAGAGAAGTCCGGAACCGTCGATTCCTCGACGCGGCCGCATCCAGCGAGAACCAGGGGCATCAGGAGGCTGTAAACAAAAATTCTGGTCCGACGCATATGCCCTGTGAGTCTCGCGGTTCATACCCGATTTCATCCATCTATCAGGCTTTATGCTACGGCTATCCCCGCGTTTAGTCAAGGCTAAATTCACTCGAATGGGGAGGGCCCCAGGGCAAGCGCGATGCACAGGCTCCACCACGATGTGTCGTT
>JBFWRO010000042.1:0-11394 GCA_050248865.1 Thermomicrobiales bacterium
TGCGGCGGACCGTCTCACCCGCCCCTCCCTCGAACAACACATTGTCCGGCACGACCACCGCTGCCCGGCCATGCATGGCCATGATCGTTTTGACGTGCTGCAGGAAGTTGAGCTGCTTGTTGCTCGTGGAAGCCCAGAAATCGTCGCGGACGACCACCAGCGACTCGCGGGACTGCTCCCCCTCCTCGGTGATGGTGGTCACGCTCGACTTCTTGCCGAAGGGCGGATTGGTCAGCACCACGTCGTAGCGCGTGCCCGGATCAGCGGCCCGTCGGGGCCGTTTTTTATGCTCCAACGGCTATCAGCAGAAGCCAGCCAAACTTTTCGATGCGGTCGCCATATGACAGGTCGTCCTCGCGCAGGCCATTGCAGTGGTTCCAGAGATTCTGGACGGTCTGCTTAGAGTGGTTCGAGGCCATATACTGATCCTAGTCGAGCCTTTTCTACTACATCAACAAATCAGTGCTTTCGGTGCTACTCCAAAGTCAGCCGCTGCCGAGCTCGCCTTCTCCGAATACCTGCGTCGTCTCTGAATTGGCCAAAGACTCGATCGCCGCGCTCTGAATTTGCCGAAGCGTGCGACCGTTACTGTCCTTCCACTCTATTCGTCCATTTGCCGTTCGACCCAGCAGGACTGCCGCAGCGGTTGATGGAGATTCAAACCGGTAGTCTTGTGTGACCACTATATTTCCAGCCCGCTCAACCAACACACCCGATTGGAGCAGATCCTGTTTCAGCGACTTGACATACTCATGCTGGGAAGGTACGTCGTCAATTCGCCCGCGAGAACCTTCAAGGACAATAAAGCCCTCCGTAGTTGCTCTGCCCTGAGCCTCGGCGTCGAGGCCTTTCAGATAGAGTCGCTCTGAGCTCTTGACGGCAACTCTGGATTCGACCACTTCAAACGCGGTCAATCCGAGAAGTGGGTAGATAAGCAGCATGTCCTCAAGAAACGACTCCATATCGGCTTGATCCGATTCAGAAATCTGAGCCTGCGCTGGTTGCGTTGTATTGCGCAACTGAGCGCGCCTCGCCTGTCGAGCGATCTCGACGAGCCTTGATTCCAGGTACCTTACATGGGCTTTGTTCAGATTGGCGTCCTTGCTCGCAAAGAGAACAAAGTGGGTCCAATCTTCTTCGGCCTTTTGATGTTGTCTCAGTCGCGTGGCGACGACATCTGCTTCGCCGATGTAAATCGAATCTTGGCTGCCGTGTTCACTTTGACCGATAAGCACATATATTCCCGGTCCCGCAAAGTGGCTGCGCTTGAGAGCTTCCGGTAGCTGTGCCCGACTACTCATATAGCCGATTCCAGACCAGTTCGACTTCTCGACGATCTTCAGCCCTTCTGGCTTGCCGTCCGCGAGGAAAATCTTGACGGTAACTCCCCTACTCAATGAGCACTCCTTGACGCGGACGATCTGCTTCATGCCTCGGTCTGGGCACTGGCTTTGCCGCTTCACCATCACGCTGAGTGTTGATTCGCTCCATCCGCAAGGTCGCAGGCTCGTCGCTTGGGTCCTGCGGAACGAGCTTGCCCTCGAACGCACGGTTGAGGATCGATTGGCGAAGGCGCTCGGCCCGCGCGTGCTCGGACTCCCCGAACCGCAACACCTTTTCCTGCTGAGAGGTTGACGGTCTTCGGGTCCTGCACACACCAGCCAGCCGCGGCAAGCGCCGCGTCGATGTCTTCACGCGCTAGAGCTTCGGGAGTCGGCAACACTCACCCACACACAGAACTGGTCACATACATAATCATTGTATGGCAAGCGGCCCTCACCGACACTATTTCCTAATTCCTATTTGCCATTTCCCTCTGTCTACAATTTCCCGTCCGTACACCCTTGACGGAACAGAACACATGTTCTATTCTAATCTCACGCGAGCTCGGTGGGACGGTCTGGGCCCGCGCAGTAGATCACCGTACCCGTGTTGGTACCACGTCATCCGTACCCGGCGCTCGAATAGGGTCCCGGAACCGCCTCCCAGGTAGAGATCGCAGGCCAACGTCCCGCTCTGGAGGTGGTAACTCGTAAAAAGCAACTGGCAACTGGTTCCGTTCTCGCCATTTACCAGTTACCAGCTACCAGTTACCAAATCCCCAGGAGAATCCCCGGTTCGGCACGGTCGACCCCGCCGCATGCAACGAGCTCGTCGTTTCCCCTGATCGCTGAGGCAGGCTCTGGGTTCAGGCAACGAAACCGCTCGTTCGAAGCGTCCCAAGGACGCAGAAACCCAGCATTCTGGTAAAATGATCGCATGAAGACCACGCTCGACTTACCAGACGAACTCATGCGAGAAGTCAAGATTCTTGCCGTGCAAACTGATCGCAGGTTGAAGGACACGATCGCTGATCTTCTCAGGAAGGGGCTCGACCAGCCCGAAGCGAAGCCAGAGACGGATCAGATTCGCAACCGGGTCAAGCTGCCAATCTTTTCAGGGGGCCATCCCGCCGCGCCCGGGGAGGAAATGACCCCGGAGCGCCTCCACGAGATTCTTCTGGAGCAAGATGTCGACCGTGCACTTGGTCGATAGCTCTGTCTGGATTGCGCTGTCAATTGCCGAACACGATCACAATGCCGCCGCCACGGCCTGGCTCGACTCGATATCTGAACCGGACTCCATCAGTTTCTGTCGCGCGACGCAGCAATCGGTGCTCCGGTTGCTCACGACGCGGGTTGTTCTCGCCGCGTATGGGTATGCTCCGCTGTCTAATGCGGAAGCTTGGCAAACGTATCTGGCATTCAGTGCCGACGTGCGGGTCGTCTTTCGAAACCAGGAGCCGCAAGGAATCGAGGCGCGCTGGCGGGAGTATTCGGACAGGAACAGCGCCTCGCCGAAGGTCTGGATGGACGCCTACCTGGCAGCCTTCGCGGTCACCGGCGGCTACCAGCTTGTGACCACAGACACCGCATTCACGCAATTCGCGGGCCTCGATCTGCTGCTGCTCGGTGCATAGACCGTTCAGAAGACGGTAGAAATGCAGCAGTCGTTGTCTGGCTAGATGCCTGCCAGATGCAACGAAGTTATCCCGATTTTGCCTTCCGCGAAGCCTTCCGGCCACCAGTACTCCATGAGGACGCGGCCCGCGAGACCGTTGGTGATTTCCGCTTCGTTTTCGCTGGTGAAACCGCGGTCCGCGCAGCCGTCGGTCATGACGCCATAGGCGATCATCTGACCGGCGAAGGCGATGAGGCCCATGTCGGCCCGCACGCCGGTCACGCCGCCGGTTTTGTTGGCGACCCAGAATGGCTGCTCCTCGCCGAGCTCGGCGGCATAGGCATTGGCTCCCAGAAAACGGGGGACATTTCCGGAGTTGTGCTGGCGCTTCAAGATCGCCAGCATTCCGGCGGAGGCTTCCTTCGACACCGCTTCGCCGTTGCCGATGATCCCGGCAAGGCGCATCAGGTCGAACGGGCTCGATTCCGCCAGCCACTGCGGGTCGGTCACTTTCAGATCGAAGTTGATTTTGCGGTAGAGGGTCGTGCTGTCGAGCCCGATCGCGCGCATCGCGGCATTGACCGGTTCCGGACCGCCGACCAGATCGATCATCATGTTCGTGGCGGTGTTGTCGCTGACGATGATCATCAACATCGCCAGATCGTGCACCGTCGGTTGCAGTCCCGGGGCCAGATCCCGCAGCACGCCCGACCCTCTGACGATGTCGCTGGGCCGGAGCTCGATCCGGTCGTCGAGCCCGAACATACCCGCCTCGGCCTGCCGGAAGACCTCGTACAGAATGGCGGTCTTGATCGAGCTGGCGGTGGGAAAGACTTGATCGTGACCGAGCAGGAACTCCTCCCCGGTGGTGAGGTTTCGGGCCGCCAGGCCGAAGCGGCCGGAAAACCTGGACTGAATCTGCTGGAGGCGTTCGCTGGTACGCTCACGTGTGGGAGCGGTCATTGGCATGATCCTCGCAAGGTGAAAGCTGAACAACCCCGGCAGGATATCAGCAGGTGAGGACAGAGGGGAGCCCGTACGGGTCGCGGCTCGAGGTGCAGATGGTTTCCTGGCCGCAGGGCGATCGTGACCATTGGGATGGGTCGTTTCCTGCTGCCGGTTGTTCGTCAGTCAGCGATCACTGGCCATTCTTCCCCAGATCCTTGTCCTCCATCTCCCAGGCATGATCGAGCATGTGATAGCAGGATCGGCGAATGGTGAAGGCGATGTTCGGTTTGCGGTTTTCGGCGTTGAAGGTGCGAAGGGCGACGACGAATGCCTCGCGGTGGTGCTGGCGGCCGGCGGGATCGAGCATCTCCTCCGGCGATGTTCGCACGCCGACACCTCGGGAATAGTCCGTTTCGGCGGCATACGTGTGGCGAACGATGCGGTCGCGGTCTCGACCGCTGCCGCGCGGTCCCTTTTTCAATTCTTCCGAAACGCGCGGCCATGTTTGGTCGAAATAGGTCCAGCACGCTTGCAGCAACGCCAGTTTGCGGTCGCATTCGGCATCGGACATCTGCTCCGTTTCGACGCTGGCCGGT
Organism: Thermomicrobiales bacterium; assembly: GCA_050248865.1. Lineage (GTDB taxonomy): Bacteria > Chloroflexota > Chloroflexia > Thermomicrobiales > UBA6265 > JAHBVL01. The sequence goes on from JBFWRO010000042.1 coordinate 4,485, forward strand.
CGAGACGAGTAGGCGGCGTAGTCGACCGTGCTCGGGTAGTCGATGTGCTCCACGACCTGCAGCGGTCCAGCGGCGTCGAAATCGTCCTGCAACCCGGCGAGGACAGCCACCTTGCGGTAGCGGGGACGGAACGACTCCAGCACTTCGAGCGCGTGTTCTTCGGTCTTACCGGGCCGGTCCCAGCCGGGCCAGTCGAACGGCACGGCAACGACGCGCTTCCTGCCCACTTCGATCATCACACGGTTGCCGGGACTCATCGCTGATCCTTCTCTCCGTTTGCGTGGCTCAGAAGTACAACGCGTCAACCAGCCTGGTGTCAAAACGCCCGACCGGAGATCATTCATGGCGGCATCGATGACATGCAGCGTTTCCCAGAAATCGGTCTGGACGTGTGTCAGCGAGAATCCCGGGCGACGATGATCGTGCCTGAACACATCTTCTCGTCGGTGGTACGGTTGCGGGCTGCCAGGCGGAAGCGAAGCGACGCACGCGTTGCCGATACAGCAGTCGAGACTCGAAATGAAGGAGATCCCCGTGACAGAGCGGATTACGCTGACCGACGTCTATCGCGCCAGATCGGTCGTTTCCCGGTATCTGCAACCAACGCCGCTTCTGCGTAGCCGCACGCTGAGCGAATGGCTCGAGTGCGATTTGTGGGTGAAGTACGAGAACTGCACGCCAATTCGCTCGTTCAAGGGGCGCGGCGGGATTTACCGGGCCAGCACCCTTGGGCCGGACATCGCTGGCATGGCCACCGCCTCGACCGGCAATCACGGGCAGGGGATCGCGTGGGGGGCCGGACTTTTCGGCAAGCGGGCGGTGGTCGTTGCTCCGCTGGGCGCGAATCCGTTCAAGCTGGCGGCAATGCGGGCGCTCGGCGCGGAGGTCGTGGAAGAGGGAGCGACCCTGACCGAGTCGAATGAGGTGGCCAAACGCATCGCCGCCGGCGAAGGTCTGCTTTATGTCGAAGATGGCGAAGATCCTGATGTGATGCTCGGTTGCGCCACGCTGGCGCTCGAACTGCTCGAACAGCACCCGGATCTCGATGATCTGGTGGTGCAGCTGGGGGGAGGGAACCTGATCGGCGCCTGCGCACTGGTGCTCGGCCAGGCAGCGCCAGATGTCCGGCTGAACGGGGTGCAATCGAGCGCCGCGCCGGCGTCTTACGAGTCCTGGAAAGTGGGTGAGCCACTGGTCAGTCCTCTCTGCGAGACCTTTGCGGGCGGTGTGGCAACGAGCTATCCAGGGCACTACACCTTCCAATATTGGAAGAGCAGTATCGACACTGTGCATCTGGTTTCCGACGATGAACTCATCGACGCGGCGATGGTGATGTTGCGGGAAACGGGCCATCTTCCGGAGGGTGCGGGTGCGGCCGCGCTAGCCGGAATCCTGAAGCATCCGGAGCGATATAAAGGAAGGACGGTTGTCGCCCTCCTCTCCGGTGGGAACGCCGAGCCACTCATCTGGGACCGTCTGGCTGAAGGAGCGACGATCTGATGACGGTCCGCGAGGTGCGCCAGCTTGGTGACCCAGTGCTGAGGATGGCGGCGAAACCGGTCGCTGATCCCGGCAGCCCGCTGATCGAAAAGCTGATCGCCGATCTCAGCGATACGCTCGACCACTGGCGTGCGACGACCACCTATGGCCGCGGCATCGCCGCACCTCAGGTGGGCGTGCTGGAGCGGGTGGTGTTCATGAATCTCGGCGAGCCCTGGCCGCTGATCAATCCGGAGATCACTGCTTGCAGCGACGAAGAGATGATCGTCTGGGACGCCTGCCTGAGCTTTCTGTGCATCTTCTTCCAGGTTCGCCGTCGTTGCTGGATCGATGTCCGTTACCAGGATCTCGCGGGAGCATGGCATGAGTTGCGGGCCGACGGTGCATTGTCGGAGTTGCTTCAACATGAAATCGATCACCTGGACGGCATCCTGGCGCTCGACCGAATGACCGACGTTCGGACCATGTGCACGCGGGAAGAATTCGAGCGACGTTACAGGGCGGAGAGTCCGTATGCCTCTCGGTAGATCCTCAACGACCGACTCGGCCAATTCTCACGCATTGGCAACAGCTCTGCCGCGATCCGGGAGAATCGGCGTTGATTCGGAACCGGGGATCCGTGAACAAGACCGGAAACGCATGCGTTTCCGCTACGACGTGGACGCAATTTCGCCCTAACGGAGTATTGTGCGTTCATGGATATGCGTGACCTTCGACAACGAGCAACGGATGTAGCCGAGAAGGCACTGATGTCACGGGGTGGCGGGCGCCCGACCTGGCGCACATACGCTGGAACTGCCGCCTTCATCGCAATGCTGAGCGTTGTGCTCGTTCTCTTTCGGTCGTCGCTGGGAATTGTCAGCGTGGCCATGATCTATCTGCTTTGCTGTCTCCTCACAGCACTGCGAGCGGGGCGAGGACCCGCGGTTCTGGCCGCAGTCACGACCTTTCTGCTGTTCAACTTTTTCTTTCTTCCTCCATACGGGACTTTTTCGATCAGCAGTACCGATCACGTGCTGGCCCTGGCGGTTTTTTTCATCGTGGCGCTGGTTACGTCGAATCTGGTGGCAAACGCACAAGCGAGGGCTCGCGTCGCCGAGCAGCATGAAGCCCGGGCTAATCTTTTGTTCAGGTTGAATGAGGGGCTGGTCTCGGGCCGGTCACTGGCGGAGGTTTTGAATACCATCGTCCAGCATGTCGTCCAGGTCTATGGAGCGACCGGGGCGGCGATCCTGACGCAGGAAGGAGAGGGATCACTCATCGTGCTGGCCAGCGTTCCTCCCGATTCACATCGCCAGCTGACACGAAACGAACAGTCGGTTGCGCGACTGGCAATGTCATCGGGGCAGGCCGCCGGGTTGGGAACAAGCCGTGTGCGCGTGATGGAGCCTCATGGCGTAGGGGCGATGCCGCACGCCGGTATCCGGAGCGGAGAGGATGTGCTCTACTTGCCCATCGATACTCCTTCCCGGCAATTCGGCGTTCTCGAAGTGCGAGGACGCCCAAATGGAGGAAAGTTCGACGACGACGACCGCGATCTCCTGGGCAGTCTCGCCGATCAGGCCGCGTTGGCGCTGGACCGTGTGCGTCTCAGCGATGAGGCGGCCCGGACAGAGGTCCTCGCACGCACGAATGAGCTTCAATCCGCCCTGATGGCCGCCGTGTCTCACGATTTGCGAACACCGCTGGCCGCCATCAAGACGTCGGTGACGTCGCTGCTGGACAACTCCGTGTCATGGGACGACGAAGCCCGCGCGGCCTTTCTGGAAGCTATAGACGAGGAAACCGATCGCTTGACGATGATGGTCAGAAACCTGCTCGATCTCTCGCGGATCGAAGGTGGAGCGCTCCATCCGGACCGCGACTGGAACGATACCGCGGAGCTTCTGCACGCTGTCGCGCGCAGGTTTACAAGCCGAGCACAGGCATCCGGACATACTATCCAGTTGCAGGATGAACTCGCCGATGTGGCCTTCTTCGACTATGTGGAGATCGAACAAGTGCTGTCGAACCTGATCGAAAACGCGTTGAAGTACACGCCATCGGGGACGGCAATTCGCTTGTCTGCGGAGGTGCTCCCCGGCTGTGCGCGCTTTTCCGTGGCGGACGACGGTCCAGGCATCAGCCCCGCGGATCGAGAACGGATCTTCGACAAGTTCTATCGGTCCCGGTCGAATGCCCGGGTGCCAGGCACGGGAATCGGACTGGCGATCGCCAGGGGTCTGGTCGAAGCGCACGACGGTCGCATTTGGCTCGAATCAGAAACCGGAGGAGCCCGTTTTGTTTTTGAGCTGCCTCAGCCTCTGGCAGAGGTCCGGGAAGATATGCCGTGAGTGGCCACCGCATTCTCGTGGTCGATGACGAAACGCAGATTCGGCGGGCGCTCGAAATCGCCTTGCGCGGACATGGATACGACGTGTCGCTCGCAGGTGGCGGATCCGAGGCGCTGGTGGCATTGGGGACGAATACGCCTGACCTGCTGATCCTCGATCTGATGTTGCCGGACATCGAAGGGCTGACGCTTCTGGAAGAGGTTCGATCTTGGTCTGAAATGCCAATACTGGTTCTTTCGGCGCGAGGGGAAGAGGCGGTGAAGGTTCAGGCGCTCGACTTCGGAGCGGACGACTATCTGACGAAACCCTTCTCCTCCGGCGAACTTCTGGCACGAGTCCGGGCGCTGTTGCGGCGGGGACATCCACCAGATCAACCGCGGGTGGAGATAGGCAATCTGGTCTTCGACTTCGCCAATCACCGCGTGACCCGGAATGGTGTCGACATTCATCTCACACCGACGGAATACGACCTGATCGTGGCGCTCGTCCAGAATCGGGGAAAACTGATGACGCACCGTCAGTTGTTGCAGCGCGTCTGGGGGGACTACGCGTCCGAAAACGTCCGGCAGCTCCGCGTGTACATCAGCTATCTCCGAGGCAAGCTGGAGGACGATCCCCACAATCCGACGCTTATCCTCACCGAACCGGGCATCGGCTATCGCGTGACCGAGTCAACTCACAATTTCTAACGAAATTCTCATTTCTGGTGACGCTCCTCTAACGCCGCTCCTATCACGAAACCGCCAATCTTCACTCATGACTGAGTAAAGCGCTCCTGTCGGGAGCGCCGCAGTCTGAGGTGACAGACGCGATGAACGAAATACCGCACATTCCACGCAAAGTGCTGCTCGTCGAAGACGAGCTGCGACTTGGAGAGAGTCTGGCTCGGGGCATTCGGGCCCACTGGCATGACGTCCAACTGGAAAGGACCTGCGCCGGCGCCGTTCGGGCGGCGCTGGAACGACATTTCGACGTACTGCTGCTCGACATCAATCTTCCGGATGCTTCGGGCTGGGATGTGCTCCGACAGCTCGATGCAGCAGGGCGACGCCCGCGAACCGTTGTCTTTTCGGCGATTAGGCCGAGCAGCGCTCGCGTCCGCGAGTTCGCCCCTTTGGCAGTGCTCGAAAAGCCCTTTCCAATCGATGCGTTGATCCGGCTCGTGGAGCTCAAAGATCGGCCGAACCTGGTTACTCCTGGCGCAGAGGAGCAGAGCTAAATGTGGGACGTCATTGTGATGGGAATTGTTGCCGGATTTTTCGCCCTGGCGATCGCCTACGCCGTCGTCTGCGAGTGGCTGAATAGGTCCGGGCGTGGTCAGGAAGCGCGCAAATGAACCCTCCTTCAGAGCACGAACATTTGGATACCGCGATTTCGGCAGCATTGCATCTTTTGGACACTGGAGACGGCACTTCGGTGCAAGTGTTGAGTTCGGTTCGCCCCACCAATGAGCAGTTGAAACGCGTGCGCGAATCATGCGAGCGGCAAGGCTGTTCGTTGACGGTGCCCGGTGCGGAAGGGATCGAGGTGAGACGGATGGTGGACGACGAAACGACGGATCACGCATTCCGGGCGAAACCGGAGATTGTGCAGGTCTGGCGGGACCGGCTGGGTCACCTGTTCGAGATGCGGGAGGGTGTTCGATGAGCGCAATCGAGATCGCGAGTGGTCTGGTGGCGCTGGTGCTGCTTGTCTATCTGGTTTATGCGCTGCTCTTCGCCGAGCGGTTCTAGGGAAGGGGTCGCTGAGCGGTGCCTGCCATCGTGCAAATCCTTATCTATTTCGGCATAGTGCTAATCCTGACGAAACCCGTGGGGATTTATCTCCACCGGGTCTTCAGCGGCGAACGCACATTCATGTCGCCGGTCCTGGCTCCGGTGGAGCTCGTCATCTACCGCCTGACAAGGGTCGATCCATCGCGGGAGATGCGCTGGACGACGTATGGCGTGGCCATGCTGCTGTTCAACCTGGCCGGAGTGGTCGTCCTGTTCCTGATACAGCGGTTGCAGGGCTCGCTGCCGCTCAATCCGCAGGACTTTCCGAGTGTCGAGCCTCGCCTCGCCTTCAACACAGCGGTGTCGTTCACCACAAATACGAACTGGCAGGCCTACGGCGGTGAGACGACGATGAGTCATCTGACCCAGATGATGGGTTTAGCGGTGCAGAATTTCGTCTCAGCCGCAACCGGCATTGCCATCGCGATCGCGCTGGTGCGGGGATTTGCCCGGCGTTCGGCAGCCGAGATCGGCAATTTCTGGGTCGATATGACCCGGGCGGTGATCTATGTGTTGTTGCCGATCTGCATCGTGGTAACGGTGGTTTTCGTCTCGCGGGGAATACCGCAGAACATGGACGGGTTCACCCAGTTGACGACGCTCACCGGCCAGGAGCAGACGATCGTCCAGGGGCCAATCGCCTCGCAGGAAGCGATCAAGATGCTCGGCACCAATGGGGGCGGAATCGTCAACGCGAACTCCTCACACCCGTTCGAGAATCCGACACCCTTCACGAATCTGGTCGAAATGATCTTGATCTTTCTCATTCCGGCTGGGTTGACATACACCTTTGGCAAGATGGTCGGAAACACCCGACAAGGGTGGGCGATATTCACCGCCATGGCGATTCTGTTTGCCATTGGTGTCGCTGTCACTACAGTGGCCGAGCAGGACGGCAATCCCATTCTGACCACTGCAGGAGCCTCGCAGGCGACTGAGGTCGCAGGAAAGGACGCCCCGGGCGGCAACATGGAGGGCAAAGAAACGCGCTTCGGCATTGTTCCAAGTGCACTCTTCGCGGTGATCACCACCGCCGCATCCTGCGGCGCGGTCAATGCAATGCACGCCTCTTTCACGCCGCTGGGCGGGATGATCCCCCTGGCGAATATCGGGCTCGGGGAGGTGATCTTTGGAGGAGTGGGCGCCGGTCTCTACGGATTCCTCGTGTTTGCGGTCCTTGCGATCTTCATCGCCGGATTGATGGTTGGCCGTACGCCGGAGTATCTCGGCAAGAAGATCGAACCGTACGACGTGAAAATGGCCATGCTGGCGCTACTGGTGCTGCCGCTGTTAATCCTCGGG
>JBFWRO010000043.1:0-11190 GCA_050248865.1 Thermomicrobiales bacterium
GAATCGTGACCTGTCCTTTGGGACTAACGCTGCTGCTTGATGTCATCCAGGGTGTTGCCTCGTGAATGGAATCCCGGTGGCTGCACTTTCGCCTGGTTCAACCGCGAACGAAAGGTTGTACTTTAGTTTCTGGTATGACATCCCTGTCTTTGTCCTGGACTTGGTTTGGGGGACCGACTTCGCGACGGTAGTATTGCGTTTCATACCGGATTGAGAAACGCTCCAGCCACCCAACCCTGGCCTTCTGATCCCTCGATTAGCCACCACGTCAATCCATCGGCAAGCTCCGGACCAGCCAGGATTCTCACGATCCCGCCGTCCAGCTCGATGGCCACCACATCACCGGAAATCCCGGGAAGCACTCGCACACTGAGTCCCTCGGCGTCGACAGTCACACGGGCCTGATAACCAATCACCAGCGCATGGGTCAGAAAGCCGCCCGCGATCCAGCCGCCGAGACTGTCCGTCTCGACCTCGTACCAGACGTCACCGGTGGCCATCACCGGCTCTGAAAGAACCACGCCCTGCGCATGGCTCTCCAGCGAAGCCAGAATCGCTCCGGTTTCGCCCGGTTGGGAGCGCACATTGACCGGTCCGTCGAATACCACGACATCGTCTCCGACGGAAAAGGCGGCGGCTCCCCCGAGACCCCCTGATGGCTGGAACGATCCACCCACCCCGGAGCTCAGGAAACGCGCCGCCACCCATCCTTCTCCGTATGCCGTGTCGACCTTGTACCACCGGTTCTCGTCCGCCATCTCCGGGCCTCCAAGCACCGAGCCGCCTTCACCGGCGTCCATCACCGTGATGAGCGGAGCGCTTACGCTGGGTAATTGACGCAGCGCCGCGCTGTCGATCAGCGTAACGAACTCCTCCCGCCCGAATCGTCCCCGTTTCCAGTCGAGGGGTGGTCGCCGCTCCAGCGCATCACCAATAGTCCAGCCGGTCGCATAGTCGGTAGCCACGCGATACCAGACCATCCCATCACGGACGACCGGTCCCAGGTCGACGACGCCCTGGACGCCGGCTGTTACCGTCTCGACGATCGCAGGTGACATCCCGGCGTCCTCGCGCAAATTCGCCCCGTCATTGGTTTCGACATAATCACCTACGACGAGATGACCCGCTGGTCCGTCATGTTTCACCGCCAGCGTCTCCGCGACGAGACTGCGAATGATCTCCAGGTCGTCGTACGCGAAGTCACCGGGACAAAGCGTGTTCGAGACATCCCGGTGTCCGCAGATCGTCGGGAGGTCGGCGATATCGTGGAATTCCGCGCTTCCCCAGGGGTCCTGGAAACGCACCGCCCACGCCACTATGGCCACCATCGACGCCAGCGCGGCCTCTGAGATATCGGCGAACGTGTGATTTCCCAGAAAAGCGATCCCGCACGAACCGGTGGAGTAGGCGAAGGCATGGCCCGCCACCACGTTCTGCCCACCAACTCGACCCTGATAAATGTTCCCGTATCGATCGACCAGGAAGTTGTAACCGATGTCGTGCCACCCTCGCGTCACGGCGTGGTAGTGGTATATCGATCGCATCGCCTCGAGGGGATCGTCGACGTTCGACGTCTCGGAGTGGTGAAGAATCGCGTGACGCACCGTCTCATATCGCAACGTCCACCATTCTCCACTTTCGGTGAACCGATACGATTCGTCCGCTCCCCATTCTGACCGGCTGACGATCTGGGGAGGAGACGACATGGCGCCGTTTTCGGCCCCCATCGCTTGGAGAGCGGGACCGCCGCTCGAGTCGATGTAGGTCAATGCGAATCCGGGCACGGTTGTCCGATGCCCGGCTGCATCGAAGACGGCATACGCGATATGAGTTGCGCCGTTCGCGCAAAGTAGCCCCGTAAAGATCCGGTCGTCTCGCGTCGGCTGCCCACGATCATGGGACGCCTCCAGCCGAAACGGTTCCGACCAGTTTTCGCCGTCGTAGCTGATGTGAACTTCCACAACGGGCCAATCACCGGCCGCGCCATCCCAGTGCGCGCCGACCGCGGTGAACGGGAAGGACGTGGGGACCACGATCGGACCACTATCGGCGGAGCCGCCGATTGCGCCAAGCTCCGCCGCCTCATACCAGTCGTACGACGCGGTGCTCCCAGCAGCGGCAGCGGTCTGAGGGGGCTCGATGGCCGTGCGCGTTCCGGAGACCAGCGATGCCAGCATTGCCGATGCCTTCAGCACAACCCTGCGGTTGACCAGTGGAGGCGAGGAGTTCGTCGCCGGGTGCCGGTGGCTTCTGGCAGGGAGATTCATCTGCTGGTCCTCAATTCCGGATGAAGTTAGGCATCCGGGATTCGTGTCAGGGTGTCAACAGCGGGGTAGTCCAAGTTTACGTCATCGCAGTGCCAAACGCACGTTTTTATTGCGTACGTACGCAGCAGAAACTCGAGCAGTCTGGAGTCGAACAACCCGCATGGTTGCCTTCTGTCACAGGAAGTTCGGGTTCAACAGGAATTCGTGCTTTCTGTCCCGGCATCAACGCCACGTGCAGAAAATGCCTGAGTTCGGGATACTGACGCTGTGCAACGCGATCATAGTCGGCTGCCGCTCATTTGGTGGCAGCGCTGGGATGTGGAGGACTCTCGCAAGCCATGCCGCAGGTGAAGGTCAATGGCCTCTCTGTCACGTACGACTCTGCCGGTTCGGGGCCGCCGGTTCTGATGATCAATGGCATTGGGGCTGACCGCTCGGGGTGGGGAATGCAGATTCCGGCGGTTTCTCAGAATTTCAGAGCGATCACCTACGACAATCGCGACGTCGGCGAAACAGCCTGGATCGGAGAGCCCCACGACTATGCGATCGCCCAGTTCGCTGCCGACGCCGCTGCCTTGCTCGATGCACTGGATATCGATCGGGCGCACATCGTCGGCGCGTCGATGGGCGGCGCGATTGCTCAGGAATTTGCCATTCACTTTCCCGAACGCACGAAGAGCGTCACGATCGTCTGTTCCTGGCCCAGGTCGGATCCATGGATGGTCGAATTGATGACCCAGTGGGATCACATCTTCCGGCATCAGGGACAGGTCGCCTGGAACCGAAACAGCTGGCTGTGGGTATTCACCTACAGGTATTACGCCGAACCTGGCAATCTTAAGGCACTTGTTCAGCTCGCCGAGCAAGCGCCAAATCCGCAAACCTTCGAGCAGTATCTCCGGCAGTCGGCAGCGTTCAAGAGGCACGATGCGCTCGATCGATTGCCGGGAATCTCGTCTCCGGCTCACGTGATTTGTGGAGAAGAGGATATCTACACCCCGCTCCGTTACTCCATGGAAATGGCGAACGCGATTCCCGGAGCCACGCTCTCGGTCATACCCGAGGTCGGCCACGGCATGTTCTGGGAGGCCACCGATGCCTTCAATGCGCTGATTGTTGATTTTTTGAACGATGTCGAAGCGGGCAATCGGGTCACCGAGTAGCCTCCGGCTGCCTGAACAGGAGGAAACCGTGGAAAATCTGATTCTGGGCTCAACGATTGTCTTTGCCCCTCACCCGATAGACGTGGCGCTCGAAGGACTGGCCGAAGTCGGGTACCGCAATGTCGAGATTGGCGCGGTAAAAGGTTGGTTCGAGCATATCGATCCCGATACCGTGAGCGACGCCGAAATCGATCGCATCGGCCGCAAGCTTGGTGATCTTGGTCTCAATCCGGTCAGCCTGAGCGGTCACACGCAGCTTCAGACCCACGAAGGAAAGGATCGCTTCATTCGGGCGATGGATATCGCCAAGGGTTTGGGCATGCCTATCGTCAACACCTTTACGGGCGATGCCAAAACCGATGAGGAGCGCGAGGCGTACTTTGCCAACGTTCAGGAACTTTGCGATTACGCCGAAAAGCTGGGACTCACCATTGGAATGGAAACCGACAGCAACATGTTGCCAACCGCCAAAATCGGTGTCGAGATCCTGGCAAAGATCAACCGTCCCGGCATCCTGGGGTTCAACTACGACCCCGGCAACGTCATCTACTACACCGGCGCAGACCCCTACGAAGACATCATGTATGCGCTGCCCCAACTCGTCCACTTTCATTTGAAAGACAAGAAGGGCGGCCAGGGAGTCTTCGATTTTCCGCCGACCGGCGAAGGCGATATCGACCTTGCTCGACTGCTGAAAATCCTCGAGGACGCCGGATACACCGGACCAATCAGTGCTGAAGTCGAATTCGATGAAAATGGTTGGCCCGATGCGGCTGGATGTCTGGAAGGTGCACGGCGCTCCGTTGCGGGACTGCACGCCCTTGGCCTGACGCTGTAACCACGATGAGTGATGAGCGTCCAGAGAACGGCCCCAATGAGCTAACCCATTTCGACGCCTCAGGCCGTGCCCGCATGGTCGATGTTGGCGACAAGGAAGAAACCTCCAGGCTGGCGACAGCTTCCGCGCGCATTCGCATGTCGGCGGAAACCGTCGCCACGATCCGGGAAGGCAGAGCCGCAAAGGGAGATGTGCTTGCGGTCGCTCAGGTGGCAGCGATCATGGCTGCCAAGAAAACGCACGAGCTGATCCCCATGTGCCACCCGCTGATGCTCACCGCGGTCGACGTTGCTTTTGAGATTCGGGAGACAGGCATCGATATCCGCGCGACCGTCAAAACCCGGGGACAAACCGGCGTGGAGATGGAAGCGCTGACAGCCGCCAGTGTCGCCGCTCTGACGATCTACGATATGGTCAAGGCGATCGACCGCGCCATGGTGATCGAGCGCATACAGCTCGAATCGAAGGCTGGCGGCCGAAGCGGTGACTGGAACCGAACACCACCGACTCCCTGATCAGGTTCTTAGTCACGTACAATCTGTATACTTCCGCGATCCAGACGCGGGCACGCTGGTGTGCTCGCGTTTCGCGTTGTCAAGGGACAGTGACTCATTGTCCAGCACGGAGGTTTGCACATGATCTCAGCACGCTCGACCCGCAGAGCATTTGTCGGAACATCGCTCGCAGCGACTGCGATATCCGCAATGCCGATGATGAAGCGCACTCTTGCTCAGGACGGAATCGTCGCCACAATGGTGACCAACGAAGTCGGATTGGGCGACCAGAACTTCATGGACATGACCAATCTGGGTGGCACTACCGCCGCCGAACAGTTCGGCGCGGAGTGGCGGGTGATCGAGTCGGCCGATACTGCCGCCTTCATTCCCAACATCATTGCAGCAGCCGAGCAGAGTCAACTGGTGGTTGCAACCGGCTTTATGCTTGCGGCCGCCGTGGAGTCGGTTGCCCCCCAATTCCCAGATGTCAACTTCACGATGATCGATGCCTTTGTCGACCTCCCGAATGTGCAGTCCGTGCTGTTCAACGAGCACCAGGCAGCATTTCTGACGGGTGTCGCGGCGGCGCTCACGTCGAGCACAAAAAAGCTCGGCATCGTCGGCGGCGAGAGAATCCCTCCTGTCATTCGCTACGAAGTGGGTTTCCGGTCCGGTGTTGCGGCAGCAGTGCCTGACGCCGAGGTCGTCATTGCCTACGTCGATACATTCGGTGATCCTGAAGCGGGGAAAGAATTTGCATTCGCGCAGTTCAACGATGGCGCCGACATCGTCTTTCCAGTTGCCGGGCTGACGGGAGTCGGCTGCTATCAGGCTGTGCTGGAACTGAACAACATGGGCGAGCAGTGGGTGCTGGGCGCCGATGTGACGCAGGACCATCTCGCCCCCGGATTCGAGCTGGCCGTCTGTCGAAAGGGCGTCGACACCGCCGCCTTTCGCGCCGTTCAGCAGACCGTCGAAGGAAACTTCGAACCTGGTCTGAACCAGCTCGGCCTTGGCGATGAGCCTGTTGGTTTCGAGAATCCGGATGTCGGAGTCGGCTTCGAGGATCCAAACAACCGCGTCGCTGAAGACGTGAAGGTCACGGTTGCCGAGTACCAGGCGCAGATAGCCGCCGGTACGCTCGTCGTGCCGTCCACCGACGAAGAGTTCGAGGCAATCATGTCCGGAGAAGCCGTCGCCACACCGGCTGGCTGATTCGGCCCGCAGAAAACCTGATGCTGGAGGAAACGAAACGGGCGCGCACCCGCGCGCCCGTTTCGTACAATCCGGTCATCGATCGAACTCGCGGGCCCTGAGAACACCCGCGGTGACCTGGCCACCGGGTGGTGTGTGAGCATGGAAATCACAGGCGCGGCGACAAGCGCCCCGCAACCAGAGATGGCCGTGGAGATGCTTGGCATCGTCAAGCGCTTCTCCGGCGTCGTGGCGAATGCCGGGATCGACCTGTCCGTTCAGCGGGGCGAAATTCATGCCCTGCTGGGAGAGAACGGCGCCGGAAAATCGACCCTCATGAACGTCCTGATGGGGCTTTTCCCCCCCGATCAGGGCCGCATTCGCGTCGACGGCCACGATGTGCACTTTCACAGCCCCCGCGATGCCGTCGATTCCGGACTGGGCATGGTGCATCAGCACTTCATGCTGATTCCTCGTTTCACCGTCACCGAAAACATCATTCTCGGTTCCGAGGGTCCCGGAGTGATGCTCGACCGCAAAGCCGCGGAAACGCGTGTTCGCGAAACAGCTGCTGCGTTTGGTCTCACGGTCGACCCTCGTGCCTGTGTCGAAGACCTCCCGGTGGGCATCCAGCAACGTGTGGAGATCCTGCGAGTGCTCTACCAGGACAGCCGCATCCTGATCCTCGACGAACCCACCGCCCTTCTCACTCCGCAGGAAGTCGACGAGCTCTACCGGGTGCTCAACGCGCTGCGAGATTCCGGCCGCACGGTGATCTTCATTACCCACAAGTTGCGCGAGGTTGCAGCCATTAGTGACCGTGTCACCGTTATTCGCCGGGGCGTGACCGTCGGCACCCGCGTGACAGCCGAAACCACCCCGGCCGAACTGGCCGAGCTTATGGTCGGCCGAGGCGTCTCACTGAAGGTCGACCGCACTCTGGCGAAAACGGGCGATGTGGGCCTGCAGGCCTTCGATCTTGTCCTGAAAGGCAGGGGCGGGGTGAATGCCCTCGATGGTCTCAGTCTCGCCGTTCGCAAGGGAGAGATCGTCGGTATCGCTGGTGTGGAAGGCAACGGGCAAACCGAGCTCGTGGAGACTCTGGCCGGATTGCGGGTGCCGGACAGTGGCACCGTCATGCTGGGGGGCATGGACATCTCGCGTGATGATCCGGTCGAGCGCCGTCGCAAGGGAATGTCCTATATCCCCGAGGATCGGCATCAGCGCGGTTTGGTGCTGCCCTTCTCGCTCACCGAGAACGTGCTTCTCGGCAACAGCGAGATCGCGCCATTCTCCAATGGCCACCGTATCGACTATCCGCAATCCAGGCAAATTACTCGCGATTTGATGGCGGCGTTCGATGTCCGCGCTCCCGATCCCGAGACCCCTGCCAGCGCGCTTTCCGGGGGAAATCAGCAGAAACTGATCGTCGCCCGTGAGCTCTATCGCGAACCGGATGTTCTGCTGGCGATCCAGCCCACCCGCGGACTCGATGTCGGCGCCATCGAGTTCGTCCACTCACAACTGGTTGCCGAGCGCGACAAGGGGCGAGCCGTGCTCCTGCTCTCCTTCGATCTCGATGAAACGCTCGACCTGAGCGATCGCATACTCGTCATCTATCATGGCAAGATCATCGGAGAATTCTCTGGATCGGGCATCGACCGTGCCGAGCTGGGACTACTGATGGGAGGTCGCGTTCCCCATGGCGAGCGCGCAGGAACCGCCGCGTAGCGCCTCCGGTTGGCGTTCGACTGCTTTCACGATCCTCACTTCAGTGCTGGCGCTGGCCCTGGCGCTCGTCGCCGGCGCCGTCTTCATCGCTGTCTCCGGTGACGATCCCGCCGAATCCTACCGGGCGCTTTGGGACGGTGCCTTCGGCAGTCGCCGTGCCATCGGGGAAACACTTGCTGCCTCCACGCCGTACATCTTCGGAGGGCTTGCGTTTGCTATTGCCTTCCGTGCCGGGATGTTCAACATCGGCATCGAAGGCCAGATGGTCATGGGCGGCCTTGCCGCCGGCCTGTTCGCTGGCGCGGATCTTGGCCTGCCAGCCGTCGTTTACGTTCCCACCTCGATGGCCCTGGCGCTTATCGTCGGTGGACTATGGGGATCGATAGCCGGCATCCTCAAGGCCGCATTCGGTGCGCATGAAGTCATCACGACGATCATGCTCAATTATCTGGCGTTCCGCATCCTCAGCTACACCCTTCTGGAAACAGAGAGCTTTTTTCCAGTCAACCCTCAGCTTCAGGCGACTGATATGGCGGCAGCCGATGCCCGGCTGCCGGTCATCCTCAGTGGTACCCGTCTGCATGCCGGGCTGATCGTCGGCCTCGCAACCGCGCTGCTCATGTGGTACCTGCTCTTCCGCACCACCTTCGGGTACAACCTGCGCACCGTCGGCCTCAGCCGCGGCGCCGCGACCTATGCAGGAATCCGCTGGGGCGCCACGGTCGCCTCGGCAATGTTCGTCAGTGGGGGTTTGGCCGGGCTGGGAGGCGGTAGCGAGTCGATAGGCTTGCTCGGTCAGCAATACAACTCGACGCCAGGTTACGGTTTCACATCGATCGCCGTCGGCCTCGTTGGCCGTAATCATCCCCTCGGTGTCGTGGCGGCCGCCTTCATTTTCGGAGCGCTTCGCAGTGGATCGAACGCCATGCAGAACCAGGTTGGCACTTCGAGAGAAATCGTGCTGGTCCTGCAGGGTCTGGTCATCCTGGCGATCGCCGCTCTGGCCGCTACAGGCCGTGTCAAGATCTGGTGGAACAGACGTAGTCGGTCGAAGACACCGGATGACGACGTCAACAGCACGCTAGGCGTTGGGCCCGGTGTCGTGCCGGAAATCTAACGAATCGCGGAGAACGCATACGTGGATGGGTTCCTCGACTTCTTCGATCTGAATCTGCTGAAGGCCGTTCTCCGCATGGCCACTCCGCTGGTTTTTGCCGCAATGGGAGGGCTCCTCTCTGAACGCTCGGGCATCATGAACATCGCCCTGGAAGGGCTGATGCTCGCTGGCGCCTTTGCCGCCGTTGTCGGAACCTACTACCTGGAAAGCCCATGGCTCGGTCTTGCCGTGGCTCTTATCGTTGGCGCGCTGACGGCTCTCGTGCATGCCTTCTGGAGCATCGGCATTCGCTCCGATCAGATCGTCACCGGCACTGCCATCAACCTCCTCGCCGCCGGAACGACCGTGTTTCTTATCCAGCGGCTATGGGGGCAATCAGGACGCACCCCCAGCGTTCAAAAATTGCCCGATCTCACCTCCCAGATCAACGTTCTGGTTCCCATCGCCTTCCTCTGTGTCCCCCTGGTCTACATCTTCCTCAGAAAGACGAAGCAGGGTCTGCGGGTGATGGCCTGCGGCGAACATCCGCAGGCGGCGGAAAGCGTCGGCATCAACGTCTCCCTGATGCGCTACGGCATGGTCATGATGAGCGGGGTGTTCGCTGCTGCTGGAGGCGCGTTCCTGACGATCGGCTCACTTGGACTCTTCACGCGCGACATGACCGCCGGGCGTGGATTTATCGCGCTTGCCGCAGTCATCTTCGGCAACTGGATGCCCCTTGGCACCCTGGCTGCCTGCATACTCTTTGCCGGATCTCAGGCGTTCCAGATTCAGGCCCAGACGAAAGACATCGGTGTTTCCGCCGATCTCCTTCTCGCCCTGCCCTACGTCCTGACCATCATCGCCATCGCCGGTGTCGTCCGTGGCTCCCGTCCACCCGCCGGCCTCGGCCGGCACCCGACCCCGAGTTGATGAGAATCTCAACGACGCTAATCCCAGTTGATCGGCGAGATTTACGCCTCTTGTTTCAGGTATACAATATCGTAGCGTCAAAGATATGGACCATTGGCTACAACGACTATACGAGTATCAACAGACGTCAGGCAGCGACTGGCCGAACTTGCTGAGGCTGAAGGCACCTCGATTGGGCTGTTCGTGCAGCATCTGATAGAAGACCACGAGCGACGTTTACTGAGAGAAGCGATAGCGGAAGACTTTCGAAAACTTCAAGCCGACCCAGAGAAATGGGCTTTTTATCAAAGTGAAGTCGCTCTTTGGGACTCCGCCCTGATGGATGATCTTGAAAACGAGCCCTCGCGGGACGAACGCTAGTGGCTGCACCAGTATCTGTTGCTGCCGCTGATGTGTGGATAGCGTACTTCGATCCGGTGGCTGGTCATGAGCAGGGGGGCGCCGACCAGCAGTGGTTGTTTCAGGTGAAATGCTTCACGCGATCCCGAGCCATTTGGTCTTTCTCGTTCCCGCAACAACACGAGAACTCAGCGTTCGAACGCACGTTGCGTTGAATTTGAGCGAGTCGAGCTTGCCGCGAAATTCATTTGCGATGACTGAACAGATTCGCTCGATGTCAGTTCGGCGCCTGCGCAGAAGAGTCGGCACAGTGGACTTACGCACATTGGCAGAGATACGCCACTATGTCTCACTCTTCTTAGATATGGATTTAGGCAACCGCCGATCTCAGGGATAGATCAGACGCTCGAAAAATCGCCGGAGTGGCCAGTTCCTGCCGAATCTACCCGGCACTTTCAGATCGGTGCCGCCACAACGCCACCAATCCCACAGCCACCAGCGCCCCGGCAAGATCCGCCACCAGGTCCCATGGGTCCGCATGCCGGCCGGGCACAAATCGCTGATGCAGCTCGTCAGTGACTCCGAATACCAGGCTCAACCCAACGGCGATCATAGCCGCGCGCCGAAAGGACAGACCAGCGCCGAGCGCTCCATACAGGAGCGCGACTGCGAGAATCCCGTACGCCACCAGGTGCCCTGCGATCGCGCTCAACTCCGGATCGCCTCCGACGGTGGGCGGTCGCTCCTGATGCGACAGCACGAAAACCGCAGTCATGACCACCACCGCAGGCAGAAAGCCGGTCACAGGAGATCGTTCGATTGATCGGGGAAGATGCACGCTCACCACCAAATGAAGCTGCGCCGCGCGAAATTCGGCCTCAAGCGTACAATGTCGCCGGGCGAACTCCAGTGTTCAATGGACATCGTGGGCCGCGTTGAACCACTGGTGGAAACGATTTCAGGGCGAAAGGGTGGGCGGAGATGTCAGCTGTCGTGTCAGAACGACCCGGGGCGTCGATCGGGGCAGGGATGCCGGGATTCGACCGGTTTAGCTGGTACTTCTTCCGCGTCTCCGGGCTGCTTCTCGTCGTGCTCGCCTGCGGTCACCTCGTCATTACTCACTATCTGAATG